>CAYZMZ010000459.1:0-2894 GCA_964479655.1 uncultured Planctomycetaceae bacterium | reverse complement strand
GGTCTGGAGTTAAACTGGAAGACGGGGTTAAAGCGAAAGGCGGCGGGGGTTAAACTTGGACAATCGGGGTTCAATCCGGATTCGGGTTATTTTCCCGCCTCGGAAACGCTAAAAGTTCCCCATACGGGCGGATTAGGCATGAAACCGGACAGCTGACTTTCAGGCAGCGCGGAAAGTTTATCTACGGAAAAGGTACCAAACTGATTCTGATATTCTGTACAGCCCGTCTTGTAGAATAAAATGTTTTCGGTTAGCGGCTGTCCCTGATAGTTGCTTATCGGCTTATCCAATACCCAGCGCAAGTCTGGATTTCTGACGATTCCCGAATAGAGATTGATATTCGTTCCGAAATCGCCAAAGATAATAACGTCGTCTTCCCCCTTGATATAATCTTGAAGGAGGGGAAAGGTATCCATTAAAACGGGCAATTCCCGCTCATATCGATCAGGATCGATATAAACATTCATGGCAATAAAGGTGAACGCCGGACGATTATCGGTACTTCGCGCGGTAAACAAGGCGGCTATCGGAGCGCAGGCTAAACGGTCGCCCGAATCCAGAACTAAAAGCGTATTCCGATCTGCGTCTACAGCACGCCGGTTGTAGATAAACGCAACGAACGGAGAACGGGTATTTTTGAAATCCGGGAACGCCATTAAATAGGCAAACGTTCCGCCGTCGGCGTTGAGTAATTCTACCCATTGCTTAACAACGCGGGTATCGAAATCGTTAAGTCCTTCAACGGCTAGCAGATCAAACTGCCGCGCGGTTGCAACGAGAGTTTCCTGAACTGCCGGATCGGAAAATTTTAACGAATCCATTTTGTTTAAACAAACCGTTCCCATGCGGATTTGCATTCGATCTATCGGACTGGGCGGGGTAAAACGGACCGTCGGCGGCTCGATTAAGCCGGGAATATCGGTCGCGTCGTTGGAAACTCCTGCCGGAACCAGAATCGGGGATGGGTTGGAAAGGGACGGCGCGATGGTATCCGACTGGGAATCTATCGGCTTGGCGGTTGTACGGCGATGAATTTCCAACGAGTTCAAATGCAAAGTGACAGGTCCAACGGTTATATCGCTTTTTTCGCCGGAAGGATTCAGTTCAAAATAGCGAAAGAATATAACCAATACAACAAAAAGCAACGCGAACCCCAACGTTCGATGCTTAAACGGAGCGACGAGTAAAAAAAATAGAATTTGTTTCATGTTTTTTGGGCTGTTTTGAAACTTTTTTCAATTCTGGCGGTATAATATAGGTAACGGATACTTGAGTTTTTCTCTCAATGGCGGTTTTGTGATATTATAAGTTGAAATAATTCAAACGGAATAACTCAAATGGCAATTCATTGTTAAGTATAACATTAATTTCCCAAGGCGACGAAAAATTTATGAAAAATCAATTCATTTATGCTATAATCGTGTTACTTTTTACCGGATATATTGCAAATAATCAAATTTGTCAGGCAGATACGTTAGTATTAAACAACGGCGGACGTCTGGAAGGCACGATTCTCAATCCGGCAGGAACTCAAGCTCCTGAAACCTATCAGTTTAAAACGACCAGCGGCATAAAACTGGAAATATCCGCAAACCAAGTAAACTACGTTGTTAGTCCGGGCGGAGCGAATGAACTGTACGATAAAAAAGTTCAACTCATGGCAGATTCCGTGGAAGGGCATTTGGCGATGGCGACTTGGTGTCAGCTGAATAAACTGCCGTCTTTGGAAGACCGTCATTATCGTCGAGTTTTGGAATTGGATACCAACAACGCCGTTGCACGCAAGGCGTTAGGTTATATTCAACGCGATGGGGTTTGGACAACGCGCGATGAAATGATGACCGATCAAGGCATGGTCAAATACGAGGGACGCTGGATATATTCGCAGGAAAAGGATTTGATCGAAAAGCGCAAGGAAAACAAGCAATCGTCTAACGTATGGAAAAAGCAAATAAATCAATGGCAGTCGGAGCTTTTCGGTCGCAAGACGGCGCAGGCGGAAGCGGGTTTGAGATCTATTAAAGATCCCAATGCCGTTCCTGCTTTGGCGACCGTATTGTTTTCCGATAAACGGGACAGCGCTCGATTACTGTATATTTCTATTCTAGGAGCCTTGGGAACCCCCGACGCGATGCGGGTTTTAGGGCAGTGTGCGATGAACGACCCGGTAGAAGAAGTTCGACTATCCTGTTTGGACGAGTTAAAAAAACATCAAGCAACGGCCGCCGTCGATTATTTCGCTACGGAGTTAAAAAGCAAGATCAATCCCCGAGTCAACAGGGCAGGGGAGTTGATCGGAGAGATTGGGGATTTAAACGCGGTTCCTCAACTCATTCCGTATTTAACGACCAAGCACAAGTATAAAATTTCGGGCGGACCTGGAATGTCGGCGTCGCAGGGAAACGACGGCGCGGCGGGCATGGTTATGGGCGGCGGGGATAAAATCGTCGAGAAATTGCATCAAAATCAATCCGTTTTAGACGCCCTGCGGAAAATCACAAAGCAGGATTTCGGATTCGATAAATCCGCGTGGACGGTTTGGTACTCGAAAAACAAACAGGGCGGAACCGAGACCAACCTGCGCCGACAGTAGTTTGTATTGTGCCGACATAGGGAAGTCCGTCCGGAGTGCGAGAAGTTTGCTCCCGTCCCCAAACCGCATAGCGGTTGGTCTCCGAGCCGCAGATTATGCGGATAGATAAGATTCCGGACGATTTTACCGGAAGGCGCGCCCCTGAGGCGGGGGTTCCTTTTCGGCTACCGCCGATTGCCGAAAAGGTGATTGCCGGGAGTAATATAGCCGATTTAGAATACCGCTTGCCCCTTTGGAGCGCGGACGTCCTCGTCCGCAATAATATAATATGGACTTTTGCAGACGGGAACGTTTCCGTTGA
>CAYZMZ010000458.1:0-2896 GCA_964479655.1 uncultured Planctomycetaceae bacterium | reverse complement strand
AAAACAGCCAATGTCGTTTGACATTTGGGGGTGTTTTTAGATGAAAATTATCGACTTGTCAGAAGTATGCGAACTTTTATTCAGGCGGTTCCCGGTACCGTTCGCTCTTGTACCGGTTGTCATGAATACGGTCCGCCTCAAGGCTCTCAATCAGGGAAGAACTCCAAACGTCCGCAAAAATTAATGCCTGAACCGTGGGGAACTGGCTATATGGATTACCCGTCTATGATTCAGCCGATTTTGAACGAAAAATGCGTGTCCTGTCATGGGGGCGAAAAAGGGATAGCCGCCGGCTTGGATTTATCCGGCGCGCCGACTGAACTGTTTAATATAAGCTACGTTAATCTAACCTCCCGCCGGGAAAAACAGTATATTGCCGATTTAATTTCCGGTATTTGCTGTATGAACGGAACGGCTTACTATTCCTGTAAAATATTCGAGCCGTATTCTCATGGAACCGGAAACGCGCCGGCGGCAGAATTATTGATGTCCGACCCGATTCATAAAAATCTATTAACGCCCGAACAGCGACAGTTATTCTTTACTTGGATTGATAGCAACGCGCTGTATTTTGGGACATGGGATTATACCAAATCCGGACCGTATTTGCGTCCTTGGACCGATGCGCGTTCTCAAATTCAGCAAATTATGAAAGAAAACAATTGCGCTGAATGCCATGCGGATTCCAAGGGGAATATTGCGCGTTTTGAAAACGACTGGATTAATTTAGAACAGCCGGAAATGAGTCGTGTACTTCGCGCGCCGTTAAAGGCGTCGGAAACCGCTCCGTTTGGAATTGGAGCGTGCAGAAAGCATGCTTTTGACCAGCGTTATCGTCGTTTGGGTATTATGTCTGCCGGACGATACGAGCACGCCGTTAAGCCGCTGGAGGCGTTTCCCACTCAAAAATGGGTTCCAGTCGCCAAAGCGGGAGATCAAAGCGGCGATCCGGTTATTTCGTGGGAATCTAGCGATAATCCGGTTTATCAAAAAATGCTGACGGTTATTCAAAAAGCAAAACGGCAGGCTTATATCAATCCGCGAATTGATATGGTTGAGGCTGCGGGAAAAACGGATACGATTGTTGCTGGACGGATTCGTCAGATTATTCCTCAGCCGCTGCCGGAAAAATTACCCAAGGCGTCAATTTGTCTGACAAAAAATAATCGGGTTAATCTGACCTGGGAACGCAATGCGGATACGATCGGACTGGTTACAGAAATTCATCGATCTACAACGCCTCATTTTACGCCCTCGCCAGAAACTCTGATCAAGGAGACTGAACTGTTTACCTATACAGATGTTCTATTACCTCAGGGAGCGTATTATTACGCCTTGGTACTGGTTTGCGATCCCGCTAAAACGTGTGGAACGTGTCGGGTAAATCCCGATATTATTTCGGAAGATGGAACCGGAACCGCCGTTCAGAAATCTATTGAAGGTCGATGCCCTCTTTCGATGTTCAAGCCGCAAAAGACCGAGCCGATTTATCTGCCTGTAATCAATACGCCCGTGAAAACAAGTGCTCCTACCGGCACGGTATTTCAGCGTCAGGATATAGATTTATCCTCCGATTACGTAGTTTTACCGGGTCAGGACGGTTATAACGCCGGAGAAGCCCTGACGGTTTCCTTTGACGTTTGGTTTGACAGTACTGAATCCATGCCGATTCCGGTTAGTTTTGGAAAATGGCGCGATTCTGGCTGGTTTTTGCAGTCGATAGGCGGAAAATGGCGATTTCATCTCAGCGGGACGGACTGCGATTCGCCGCAGGTTATTCCGTTAAAACAATGGATTCACCTTGAAGCCTGTTATCAGGACTGCAAAATGAGTTTGTATCAAGACGGCAAGTTGATTGCCAGTTGTTCGGCGCCGAAGCCGTCTGAACTTATTCCTTGGACAGGCGATTTGTTCATTGGTCAGTACTGTGCGGCGGAAGGCAAACCGTTTCTTTTTAAGGGACAAATAAAGAATCTGAAAATCGTAACGCAGTAATCATTGAAAGGAAGTATAAACGAAGCGCGGACGTCCTCGTCCGCAAAAATACGGGAATTGGAAATACAAATTGTTCCTGGGGACGGTCCCGAGCTGGGGAAGTTTGGCGGTATTCGGTTGTTTTTATACTATGATTACTTGATTTTTTCTCTTGACGTCGTTTTGATTTCGCCCTCATTAATAAAACAATCCCTTTTGTTTTATTGATCAGGGCGAAATGAAACGACTGCTGTTTGTTATGCAAACCGGAAAAAGCCAAGCGGAACCCGTATAGTTATTCGTTCTCCGAACCCGAACCGAACCGCCGTTGGACTTCCCCTCGTTGCCGAAAAAAACTGCGGTTGTTCAGGACTGTCGGCATATCGCCCAGCAGGACGAAGCGGCGCGGCGTTCTACCGCTCGTTAATTGCCGAATGGCGTTGGAATTGAATACAAAGCGGCGCGATGTTCTATACGAAATGTAATGTTCTATAATAGTCTGTTAATATATGTAATTTGTTTCTGCGCTGGAACGGGGCGGAGTTCTTATTACTTCTGCGTAACCGGGGAATAAAATCAGAACATTTTTCGATTTTTTTCGTACAAACAGAGTTATACTGTGACTGCTTGATTTTCCTATCAATATCGTTTTGATTTCGCCGCAGTATGAATAAAACTCCCGGTTTTACGGATTAAGGCGAAAGGAAACGGCTGTTTATGGTTGTATAACCGGAAAATTTCAAGTGGAACCTGGTATGTAATCGTCAATTTTACTGAAATATGTTTGGGTAACAATTTTTAATTCATGGTAACCCCCCTTTGAATTTGCTATTCTGTAATTATAATGAAGGGTATTGAATATATAGATAACTGTCTAAAGGAGACAATAAATGTACGAAAGGTTTACTGATCGGGCACGAAA
>CAYZMZ010000457.1:0-2905 GCA_964479655.1 uncultured Planctomycetaceae bacterium | reverse complement strand
TTTTTTTTGTTCGTTCTTGCTCTGGGTTTTATCTTGCGTAACGCAGACGGCATGAAAAGAAATACCCGCTACAGACGCTTTATCCAACGCCATTTGAGAAACTTCTATAACCGCGTCGGTACAATTATGCTGATTCATTTTCGCCAGCCAGTAGGCGTTCTTTTTCGGCGGCAGCCCCGGCATAACAGCCGGAAACGACTTTACCGTTTCCTCCATGTATTGCTTGAACTCCTCCACGCTTTTCGGAGCGTGGTCGAACTGCGGATTTCCGAAAATCGTCACCCCTCTTTCGGTAAGCAATCCGGTTTTATGGCCCGTACGGGAAAGAATTTCGGAAATCAAATACGCCGTTGTACGACGTCCTTGAGTTCCAGTTACCCCAACAACGCGCATTGTTTTGCCGGGAAATCCATGCAAAGCCTGCGTAATCACCCCATACGCCTGGTGCGGATTTTGAATTTGACAATAAGGACATCCAGCCAAACAATCGCACGGTCCGTCTGACAACGCAAATTCGTTGCGTACAATTACTCCAACCGCGCCTCGTTTTAACGCCTGTTCGATTCCCGAAGAGTCAACGCTGGGGTCTTCCATCGCCACGTAAACGTCGCCCGCACAAATTCGATCCGATTTATAATGACAGGATTTTATTTGTATATCCTGACAATTATAAAAAGTCGATAACGGAAACAACGCTTTGGCGGAAACAGGAAATAATTGGTGTTGCGGAGCAATCATAACAATATTGTAATTTTATATAGTTAATTTTAAATATATTCTTGTTGTTCTACCGATAGTATTACGTCGGTATTGACACTTATTTATAGATATTTATTTCTGATAAGTCAAGGGCAATTGACCGGAAACCGAAACAGCCGTTGAACCATTTTTCAAACAATGTAATCCATATTATATTTTCGTCTTCTTTTGAGGGATATTCTCTCTTCCCCCCTCTCTTTACAAAATCCAACAGCGGGGTAAAATAGAAGGGATTTAAGTAGTTGATTTGAGATTTTTGCCGGAGATTTTTCCGTCTTCGATAGAAATTTACTATGACTACTTGATTTTATACTAAAACTACGTGATTTTTTCCTCTTGACATCGTTTTGATTTCGCCCTTCAGAATCAAACACACCTTTGGCTGATCGATTGGGGCGAATGAAACGACTGTGGTTTGTTATGCAAACCGGAAAAAGTCAAGTGGAACCAGTATAATAGGCAAATGCCCCCCTGACCACAGTTCAATCAATAGAGTAAAATTGATTACGATAATCCGTTTTTTCTCTATCCACCCCCTTACCGAGTAAAAAATAACTCCTATGTCTGAACGCATCGACCACGAATGCAGTGTAGCTGGAATTTATTGGATGGATCAGGCAGTCGCTCCCGAAGGCGATGCCAGCGCAATGGTTTACGACAACGATATAACCCCTTTGCTGCAGCAAATGCTTTGTGATCAGCAAAACCGAGGTCAGTTGGCTGCCGGAATCACAACCTACGATCCGCTTCGTCCCCAAATACTGGACACGTACAAAGACGTTGGTTCGGTAAACGAAGTATTTCGTGTTTCTCACCCCGGCAAGTTTGAAGCGATTTTAAGCGAGTATGCCGGACGCGCAGGAATCGGTCATACGCGTTATGCTACCTGCGGTCAAGACGATCCGCGATACGCGCAGCCGTTTGAGCGCCATCACGGACGACTTTGGAAATGGTTCTCTTTTGCTTTCAATGGCACTCTAGCCAACTACCCCGAACTTCGAGATCAACTTCTTTCAAAACAGGGCTATCACATTACTCTTCAAGGCGATACCGAAATTATGATGCATTCCTTATCTTACGCCTTACGCGGAGATACGGAACCGACTTTTGTAGAGGTTATGCGGAATTTAGCCAAGCAGTTTGACGGAGCCTATAATATTGTCTTTATCAACGGAAACGGAGAAATGTTCGCCTCTCGAGACCCGCTTGGATTACGTCCTTTAAGCTGGGCGGTTCAAGGGCGTTTGTTTGCCGTAGCTAGCGAATCGTTGGCGTTGCGAAACATGGGCTTCCGCGAAATTCATCATTTGGAACCCGGTACGATGATTATCGTTAATACGAAGGGGTATCGTATTGAACGATATACCGATATTGTACCGCAAAAACGCTGTTTTTTTGAATGGATTTATTTTGCCAATGCAGCTAGCGAAATCGATAATCGCGGCGTATATCAATCCAGAGAAGCGGCGGGAAAACTGCTCGGTCAGGCGGAAGATAACATCGGGATTCTCAAAGGCGGAGACGATTATATCGTCGTTCCAGTACCCGATACCGCCAAAGCGGCGGCGGCGGGATATTCATTCATCCGTCATATTCCCTGTCAGGAAGGATTAATGCGGAATCGATACGCAGGAAGAACGTTTATTCAAAGCAATAAAGGACGCAGTTACGCTGTTCGGAGTAAATATTCGGTTTTACCCACCGTTTTAAGCGGAAAAAAGGTGATTCTGGTCGATGACAGCATTGTTCGTTCTACGACGATTCGGGCTTTAATGCGAATGATTCGCGAGGTAGGCGGAGCGGCCGAGGTTCATTTAAGAATTGCCTGTCCGCCGATTGTCGGTCCGTGTTTTTACGGGGTTGATATGTCCTTGCTGTCCGAACTATTTGCTCCGCAGTTTATGTCTGGACGATACGAGGGCGAATTTTCCCCCGAAATATTGGATAAAATGGCCAAAGAGCTGGGGGCGGATTCGCTGCGTTATCTGGCTGTCGATAATATCGGCAAGGCAATTGGCTGTCCGCAAGAATCTTTCTGCTTAGGTTGCGTAAATCAGCAATATCCAACCTGCAAGGGCGAAGAATTATTCGAAAAAGCGCTGACAATTTTTCATGAACACAAAGCCGCAACGCGTGTTTTTGACTA
>CAYZMZ010000456.1:0-2906 GCA_964479655.1 uncultured Planctomycetaceae bacterium | reverse complement strand
AATAATTCCGATATTCTTTTAACGGGCTTTCTCAAGGCGTCTAACAGATGACCGGTGAAAATTCCGTGCCCGCGCCGCGCCCATTCATACGCCCGCTGTCCTTGACTGCACGCATTGAGAATCGCCACAGTAGGCGTAAAATCGGGACCTTTAACCTGCTGGGTTTTCAAACAAATATCCCGGGCGATTAAAGGTACGGTTGCCATTTCTGCGTCGGAAACAACGGGACTGACGGCATCTCGCCCGGCAGAAACAGACTGACAGCAATCCAGAATCAGACAGACGTTTTTCGCTCCGATGGCAGACAATCGGGATTGGATTTCGTCCAAGGAAACGCCCAGCTCCGTTATTCTGTCTTCCCGCTGATTGATGGGGCATAAATAGCGTTTGCAGGAAGAGAAAGCCGCATCGGGGGAGGCGGTATCGTTTGGAGAGACCCAAATTCCATGTCCCCAGAAACCGAAAATAAACAAATCCAGATTCGTACCCACGCATTCAGGGGTTAGAATATCTTCGATGGCGTATTTATCTGTCGGTCGTAACCGCTGTTCGGAATCGGTCATCAACGTAATTTCGTTATCGGTAAATCCATAGCACTGTTGTAACGCCTTGGCAACAGACAAGGCGTCTTGACGGGCATATTTCAACTGTCCGAGAAACTGATAATCGTTAATCCCCACCAGAACTGCATGTTTATTCATGAAACCCAATGAGTTATAGGTGTACAAAAACTACTTGCACTGAGCGGCGTCGAAGGCGTCTACTTTTTTACCGGCTTCTTTGAGGAAATCGGCAAATTGAGGCAGAGCGGAAGTAAAGCCCGTGCTGAGGAACGTGTCAACCGCGTCCAAGGCCATCGCTTCGCCCCAAATCATGGCACCCAGGCACAAGACGTTGGAATTGTTGATTGTACGGCACATTTTAGTAGCAAACGTACTTTCGACAACCGACGCGCGAATACCGCGGCATTTGTTGGCTACAATCGACATGCCCATTCCAGTTCCGCAAAACAGAATCCCGTTTTCGCAGGTACCGTCCTGAATATATTTACAGGCCAAAGGAGCGGATTCAAAATACGGAATCTCTGCGTTTTCTTTTCTGGCTCCAACGTCAATAACCTGATAGCCTTTTGATTCCAAGTGTTTTACAACGGCGTCTTTTAACGCAACGGCAAACGGGTCAGCGGCTACTACTATTTTTTTCGACATGATTTTTTCCTTGTTTTTTGAATTAACAACTTCTTCGGCAGAGGCTTTTCCCGCCCCTGCCAGCGTTCCGACAGCCATCGCGGCTGAGGCGGCAATAAAATTTCTACGATCCATAATTTTTGATTTCTGTTGAATTAAAAGGATTCTTCCGTCAAAGGGATTATTTCCGTTAAAGGGACGAATCCGGTCTGAATAAACTTTCATGCAATCGGATTCAACGCCTCTTGTTTTCCGCACGTCGAGGAATAATCAAAGGGATTGCGCGCGCTTTAGTTCCGAACGCATCGTTTCTATAGCCGCGGCAATAATTTTACCGTGATCGAACGCCATATCGGGTAAGTTTGCAAGGGAAAACCATTGAAAATCCGCTGCGTCATCTCCGGCAACCGGCTGCTGTCCAGCAGGTAACAAACCGCAAAACGCTCCGGTAATCGTCCAGCCGCGCGGGTCGCGTCCCTTTTCTCCGAAGGTATCGATAAAATAAAGCTCTACCCCTGTAATTCCGGTTTCTTCCCGAAGCTCGCGAGCCGCCGCCTTCGGCAATTCCTCGTATTCGTTTACGTAGCCGCCGGGCAACGCCCACGCCCCTTTGAACGGATTGTTACCTCGTTTAATCAAAAGGACGTCCCAATTGTCGGCAGACATATTACTACCAGTAGACGTATTACTATCAACCGACTTGTTGCCGTCGGCAGACAGGTTGTTATCTTCGGTAGACATATTGCTACCGGAACAAAATTGCGGGGCCGCCGAACTCGGGCGAAATATCACGCAGTCGGCGGTATATCCCGGTCGGGGCCAGCGATAGCAATACATTCCTTCTGACATATCAGTTTTCTTCCTCGTCGTCTTCCACAAATTTTGGAGTGGATTTCTTTTCAGTTGGCGTATTCGATGTTTCTTCTGAACTGGTTAGATCAACCTGTTTTTTTACATCGTCTACCGAATCTGAAACCGTTTTTTTCACCGACGAAACTTCGTCTTCGATGTCTTGGGTCGCACTGTGAATTTCGCTGGTAAAGCCTTGCATCCCTTTTTTGAATTGAGCAACGGTTTTACCCATTGACTTGGCTACTCGGGGTAAATCTTTACCAAACAACAGCAACGCGATTACCATTACAATAATCAATTCCGGCGTTCCAATTCCCATGATAATTCTCTTGTCTTTCTTATCAATGAAATATTTTAGGTAGGTCCAACAATATCCAATATCTAACATTCTAATTGACAAATTTAGTTTGTCAACGGGTATATTGGTTCCACTTGAAAATTCCCGATTTATATTTCTATAAACCAGAACCTTTTATTTCGCCCTAATCGGTAAAACAGGGGATTGATTTCTCCTTACAGGGCAAACTGAAAACGGGGCTACGGGGAAAAATCACGTAGTCATAGTATAACCAGGCGCAAACAACAAAACAAAAACGCGGTCCGATTTTCGCAATTTGATTTTTTCAGTCTAGCGATTCCGGCTGAAGGGGATTGTTTTTTACTATTTTTCCTGTAAAATCCAGTTTGTGCAACGGCTGAACTACAGAGGAAGCTATATTTCTGACGTGAGAAGCGTATCGCTTGAAGTATCGAAACGCCAGCGCGTAGGCGACATCCTGACGTTCGTTCGCTTCCTTTTCCGCTAAAAACCAATGGATGTTTTGATCACAGGTATCTTCAATAGCGGCGGCCTGACAAATCAATTCC
>CAYZMZ010000455.1:0-2920 GCA_964479655.1 uncultured Planctomycetaceae bacterium | reverse complement strand
CGGAAGACTGCTTGAAGTTGCAATACGTTCGCTTTTTCCGTAATGTAGATGCTCAAGATGCGGACGACTACGAACAGCCCGAAACCAAAGCCGCTGTTTTCGCCTTGGGACGCCGCAATCGTTGGGCAATGATCTATATGGACGGCAACGACATGGGGCGTCAATTTAAGGCTCTGCCTAGTGAGCTGGACGTGCGTCAAAAGTCAGGCTGGTCGCGGGATTTCAGTCGAAATCTGGACGAATGTACCAAAACCGCTTTTTATCAGGCGTTGGCAAAAACCGTTTCGCTTTGGCTTAAAACGGCTGACAAATTGATCGATTGTTATTACGACGACAGAGAATCCGGTCAGCGAACACTTGTTTTACCGTTTCGACCGCTAATTCTTGGCGGGGACGATGTAGCCATGCTTTGTCATAGCGAATACGCCATGGAATTTGTTAAGTTTATGTCAACGGGGTTTACGGAAATATCGGAATTGAAAGCCAGGGAATATAAGGGCAGCCCCGCTCTTTGGCCTGCTACAAATAACAAACTGACAATTTCAGCTGGAATTTTGTACTGTAAAACGAAGTTTCCTTTGACTACCGCTATGACGTATGCAGACTCTCTGCTGGCCAGTGCCAAGGGGGCGTTTCGGTCGAAAGGCGGAGAAGGCAAACCAACGCCGCCCGGCGTCGATTTCGATACGATTACCGATTCTTTGGTTGATTCGCCGGCCGAACGCAGGCGGAGAGAACTGTGGTTTACCGATACGGAAGCAGGCAATATTCAGATTCATTTAACTCGTCGTCCGTATTTACTGCGGGAAGAACCCGAATGGAAAACCGGTCAGGCGAAAAATGCCTTGACTATTGGACAATTAGAAACCGAGTACATAAAGCCGCTTGAACAGGAGTTGAAAAACAGTGTTCGTTCGTTAGTTCTGCCCGGTTTGCGTCAACCGTGGAGTTTGCGTACCATTTTTTTGGCCTCCATAGCAAAGAACCATCCGCTGCTTAAAAAACGGCTATGGGAGTCCGCTTCCAACGATCTGGCCGGGGATTGGTGGCTGGATGAATCGGGCAAAGGGACGAAGATTCGCAAAACGGCGGTTATAGATGCCTTGTTGTTGCTGGACGAACAACGGCGTATGAATCAGGAAACAGTTAATAAATAAACAGAGGGAAACACAAATATGAACTACCAGTACACCATAAAATTATTTAGTGATGCTCAACCGGGAACCGGTCTGGGAGGCGAAGCGGTTAACGATTTTATTCCTCGGGATACTTGGGATCGTCCGGTTATTCCCGCCTCGCACATAAAAGGATTAATGCGGGAGTCGATGATTCAAATGTTTCATCGCCTGAATCTGGAAACGATATATATCGAAAAAGTATTTGGAAGTCGTTTTGCCAACGATCCATTCGAGGGGGAATCCCGATTTTTTGTTTCGGACGCGGTTTCTGATTCAAAAGAATCGGAACAAGTGCAATCGATATTTGTCAGCCGAACGTCTTTGGACAGTTCCGGTGTTGCCAAAGAAGGTTCTTTGCGAACCAACGAGGCAATTCCAGTTGGAACGGTTTTTCACGGAACGATTTCTGTTACCGATTCCGAAAATTCGGCAACAGATTTAATGGTTCGCTTGGGACTGCTGTCTGTAACCGCTTTGGGCGGAAGCCGAAATCGGGGTTGCGGAAAATGTCTGATCAACTTTGAAAACCAATCCAACGAAATTGCCGACCTGGTTGAGAAACTGTCAGAACAACTCAAGACCAATCCGTTTTTGAAATCTCAAGATACAGAATCGGCAGTCGGTTTCGCGGACGAATTAAACTCCACTCCGGTTCCGGTTCGTTTGACCTTTTGCGCTTCAACTCCGGTTTGCGTTCCCGCAACGGCGTGGGTTACCAAAAATAATGTTGTTTCCAGCGGGTTTAGTATCCCCGCCTCTGCTGTCCGCGGAATGCTTATTCGGCAATTTCGCAATCAGGGAGAAAAGGCGATGGAGGCGTTGTACAATTGCAAAGATTTTGTTGCCGGTCCACTTCAGCCGTGCGGGAGCAACGGTAAATTGAAAGGGGAACAATTGCCCATTCCGATTCGTGTTTCTTTAACGCATAAAGCTGCAAAATTTTCGGTAACGGAATATACCGAAAATGATTTTGAGGATGCTTCTATTCCAGGATATAAAATCGAAGATGTACCCAACAAGGCTCCCATGAAAGCGTCCGACGGCGTTTTACTGGTAAGCCCTCACGAAATACTCCTTTGGAAAGCGTCTGACATGCCGCATATTATTCAAATGCACGGCGTTCATCGAAATGCAAATGGTGAAAACGAACGGAACCTGTACACCGTAGATTCCATGGCTGAACTGGTTTGGCGAGGATTGGCTGTTATGCCCATGGCGATTGCCGAAAAACTGATGGAAAATTCGGGAAGTGAAATGAGCGCGGCTTTTGGAACTCGCCGGTCCGTACAAGGTCAGGGAACGTTAAAAGTCGAAATATTAACCGACACGCCAATCGAATGGAAAGCGAATCTCGATTGGGAAAAAACCGTGCTGGTTGTTCAATCTCCGATTTCTATTCCTGAAGGTGTGTACAAGACAGACGCCGCCAACGATTATTCTATCGAAGAACAATTTCGGCAAATGGTTATTACCTGGCTGAAAAATCATGGGTTTGTAATCAAACAGCCAGACGAAACAATTGATCCGTTAGACAAAACAATCAAACAGTTCGACGAAAAAGAAGTCAAAACCTGGGTCAGTACGGGGTACCTGTTTGGCTGGAATGGAAAGTACAAAGGTCAACAGTCCGGACGTCCTGTAATTTTACCGGGAACAGTTATTCAACTGCCCTGCAAGCTGAATCAGGACGACATTACAGACCTGGTCGGTTACGGTTTTGACCTTGATCCAGACGACTTCAA
>CAYZMZ010000454.1:0-2924 GCA_964479655.1 uncultured Planctomycetaceae bacterium | reverse complement strand
CCAGGGGCATGGCATACGGATATACACGAATATTTTTATCGTTTTGAGCGGCTTCGACGTCCCAAGGCGCGATTTTATCCAAGGCAACAATTCTGCCGGAAGATAAATCTTTTAACGCATTAGCCCCCTTATCGTAATAAATCTCGGTAATCATTCGCGGCTGTTTTTCCTGACCGGCAAAATAACGTTCGTTATACAAATAGAGCTTTTCTTTGGCTCCGATACGTTCTTGAGCGGGTAAAACGCCGGGTAAATACGGACCGTTTGCTCCTGAATCCTTGTCGGCGGAGCTAAACCCGGCGGAATAACATAAAACCGGATTTTGGAGCAACGCCAGCGGGCAAACATAAGGTCTGCCAAGCTGAATATCCGTTTCTAAAGTAGACGGCACGGACGCCATTTTGAATAAATCTGCCCATTGAGGAGAATAGGTAACGGATTGTTTATTTGTCATTTCCAGCAGCGCGGTAGCTACGTCGGCACCGGATAAACTGAGATTATCTCCGCCGGCGGTAGATGCCCATCGTAAATTTTCGTTCAGCCTGAACACAAGTTTACGTCCTAAATCCTCGATCGAAACCTGTCCCAAGGGGGAATCGTATGCGCCGCCTTCCGGTCCCGGGCCTTTAAATTCGGTCATCAAACGATACAGTAATCGTCGGCTGCGGTAGGAGGCCCAGTCGTTAATCGAAACTCCAACGCAATCGCTGGCCGGCATGGTTACTCCAACGCGAATTGAAGGATAAAGGGTTTTCATTTTAGCGATAATTTCCTTGCCGTTTTTTACCCCTTCGCAAGACGGCCAGACGTGTTTCATCTGTTCTATCGCCATGGCAGCCATCGCTTTGTTATTGTTTGACAGGGCGGAAACGGCTTCGTCGCAGGCCTTCTGACATTGGGCAGTAAAGGTTGACTTCCATTTTAATCCGATTTTATTGTTTGGGTATAAAGTCAATAGATTTTCCGTTAAAATGCGGGCGGAAACATAATCGTCGTCTTTCAAATACTGCTCGATGAGCTTTTGAACGATGTTACCCATCGGTTTTTCTACTTGCGTACTGTTGGGCATAAAATCGTGAATTTCCAGCAATCGGGCCAAGGCAACATCGTATTTTTTGACTTTTACAAAACTGACTGCCTCCTGAAAATATAACTGTTCCAACGCCTTGTTTACCTGTTTGCATTGAGGATATTCGCTGAGTAAAAATTGAATGTATACAAATGATTCCTCAAACTTTCCCTGTTTGCTCAATTCAATGGATTTATTGGCAATCTGATCTTCAAAAAAACGAAATTCGCTAATTGATGACCAAATCAATTCATAGGGCGTTTCCGGTTCCTCGACCAGATGAACGATTAGCTTTTTTTTGCGAACGGGGTCTGTATCAGACGGCGTTACACGAAATTTGAAAGGAATCAATTTGAGTACCGCGTTTTCAAATTTCTGCGTTAAAACCACTTCGTCAAAAGGTTGCTGTTTGTACAACGGAACGTCTATAGGGGGCAGCTGTTCTTGATTACCGATTAATTCGACAGCGGGTTTTACCGCAACCGGATTTCCATCGGCATCGATAAGCGGATTATTGCCCTGTTGCGAATTGGGTTGATTCTGTACGGCAGGCGGCGCGCCGGGGACTTCAATGCCCTGCGATTGCAAGAACCGTACCAAGACCATTCGTTTTTCCTCGGCCGTATTACCGGGTAATACGGATAATTCTGTAATTGAATTGGGGTCTACGGTCATCAAGGATTTGGCGAAATCCTGCTTTTGCTGTTCAGACATAGAACCAAAAATCTGAGCGACTACCGGATCAAGCGGAGCTGCCTGGACGGGCGGTTTGTTCTGATTCTCTATTTCTTTTTGCCGAGCGGTAATCGCAAGCGCTCCTTTGGAAGCGGAAGACGTTTGCGCCGATATGGGCTGTTGAAAAACATTCAGCAAGCTGACGGTCAGGATAAACGACAGAACGTATGTATTTAACTGATTCATATTACTTTTTCAATTTGTATACTGGATTGTTTTGAATACTTCTCCTGGAGAAAGTTATTTTGAGGAATCTTCAGGAGAGACCAGTTTTACTTCGTAAATCTCGCCGTTGGAGGCGGCGCAATACCATTTATCCGATACTTTTACCGGAGCGGCGGCCGGGGCGGAGCCTGTTGCGGACTGTCGCGCGATTATCGAACCGTCTTGGGTACTCAATACGGTAACCGAACCGTCAACAGCAGCCAGAACCGCGTTGTTTCCGTCAAAACCCGGAGCGACGCGGACTTGTCCAACTGAATCGGCAGTCCATAATTCTTGTCCCGTAGAATCCAAGCCGATTACTGAACCGTTTTTCATGGTAGCCAAAACAATTTTACCATCGGACCATAGTCCGCAAAGTTGAGTTGTATCAAAGGAAGCGGCCTGATCGGACTTGACGCTTTCCAGTTTAACTTTATCCAATACGTTCAATCCGCCCTCTGCGGTGGTAAACAAAACGTTGTTTTCTGTTACAACGATAGCTGAATTTACCGGCGAATCCAGTTGAGTTTGAGCACTGGAAATCAAGGCGATTTTTAGCCCCGTTGTTGTTTGCTCCAGTCCGATACGATACATTTTAACACCAGTAGAAACAATCCAGCGGCGTTTTTCAAAGGTATCGGAAATAGACCAGCTGCATACTTCGTTGGGAGTTAGTTCGGTCATAAAAGAATCTGCTTTCTTCTGTCCGTTGAGCGGGTCAAGCATCATAATTTGCCCTTTTTCAACCGGAACCAGAATCATTTTCCCAGCAGCATATATCGGACCGGCTATTGTATCCGGCAGGATGGCGGTACGTCTAAATCGAACGACGTCTTCGGATGGATCAAGAACAAGCAGTTCTTTTTTGGATTTTTGCGGCTTCGCCTTTAGTGACGCTTCGCTCAAGTGCCTCCGG
>CAYZMZ010000453.1:0-2926 GCA_964479655.1 uncultured Planctomycetaceae bacterium | reverse complement strand
GGGCTTCGCCCACGGCTATGAATATTCAACCGCTACGCGGTTGGGTTCCAAGGCGCGGTTCCCTGTTCGGCTACCGTCTCCCCTGCCCGGGGCTTCACGGTTTACATGCGTATACGAATCTTATTTACAGTACTATTTCATACCAAATGGTTTTGTACAGGGGACTTAGATTCAATACAAGCGTATCATTCTGAATTTTAAATGGAACGGATTCGCCTCGCGCTCCGTTTTCTTTCAAGGCGTATACTTTAATCTTATTCGCGTTGATTTTTTCGGGAGCGAGTTTCATTTTTACCAAGGCGGGAACCCCTTCGCATAACGTCGGAGCCTTTCCCCAGCGATTGCCGCAAGTCCATTTGTTGCCGCCTAAATCCACCAAATCCATATCGGTATTAATAATCAGTCCGGTAGCCGTAATTAAATAGCGGTTGGAATCAACCTGAACCTGGGAATAAGTCAGCCAATCCTGCCGCGTTTTACCGGGAACAAGGGTTACATCGCCCAAATCAAAAGAGCGTCCGTTTACAAAACCGGAAAAGACCTTTACTTTCGGAGAATTAACGGTAAAAAATCCCTTTTCCGGCACTTGGAAATCGTAGTACAGCTGACCAGTTTGAGAACGAATCCATTTTTTCTCCAGCGAACCGCAGTCTTCCGGCACGTCAGACCAGGTTTTTACCATCGTTTTTATCGGAACGGGATTGCTCTTTTTCGACGGCTTTAACTCTGACAGGCGAACGCCCGCCGGAACCGCCAAAGGCAGCGAGTAATCGATTTTCAGCCCGTCTAAATTCCGATGATAGCCGGATAAATTATCGGTCATGAGAAGTTTTTCCTTTGCCGCGTTCATCCGGGGCGCGTGAACGATAGAAAAATCGCCGGATTTTACATCGGATAAAACAAACATCGCGTAGCAGGCGGGTAAATGCGCGGTTTTACCCACGTTGGACGCCATATCGAAAAAGCTATTGCAAATTGGATTGGAATAGTCGTTGTTATGCTTCCAGGCAAATTGGAAAACCCCCGACCAGTTTTGAAAAGCGGCAAAAGAAAACGCCATTACGTTTCCTTCTGCACAATACGGATTGGGGAACGGATGATCATACTCGCTGACAGTAAGCGGTCGATCGAAAACGCGAACGGCAGCCAAGCGATTTAACGTCGCCCATTTATCGGCGGGAGAATTAACCAGCGCCTTACTGCCAACTGTCCAATTGTTCCCGTCCCAGGGACGACCGGGAAAAGACGGGTGATTCCAATACGCGTGAATATCGCAGTAATCCAAATTCGCCTGATTGTACCAAAAGCCGTATTGTAATTGCGTGCCGGTAATCGGCTGACGCGCTCCCAACGACTTAACATACATGTACATATCTTGCCAGTAAGTATTTTCCAAATCGTAGAGAAAGTCCACAAAATCCGCTTTTGCCCTCTGCGAGGGGAACGTCGAATTGGATTTATGCGGAACGGGAATCGAACCGGATTCCAGCTTTTGATCGCTTTTCAGTCCGATTTCTCCGCCGGGAATTAGTGAAACGTCGGCAAATTCGTAGCTAATACCGGAACTGAATCCGTTAAACGTAATCCGGACTTCGTTATCCGTTTTATCGGCAATAAAAGAATATTCCAGAGTTTGCCATTGATCGGTAAGTTTAATCTGGTTTGAAAAACCGATTCGTCCCCACGGATTGTGATTTTCTACCAAAGAGGCGTTGATCGTAGTCGGCTGACTGGCGCGGCATTTAACGCCGAAGGTATACGGCGTATTCTCGGTGATTTTCAATCCATTTCGATGCAGCTGGGGAATCCAATTAACCGCCCCCCTCTTTTCCACCTGAATTTTCAAAACGTTTCGTCCGTCAATAGGCGTGTCTTTACAGGCGTAAACAGATGTCGTCGCCTTACAGTCGGCGTCGGTTTGCAATTCCCAGCCCTTTTGATTCCATTGCTGTAGTTGCTGAAAGGGGAAATTTCCGTCTGGAATCATTTGTTCACCTAGCGGAAACGACTTGCAATTCCAGGCGGTTTTAATCGCCTCGGTTGAGGAATATTTCTTCTTTAACCAGTCGTTCCAGCATTTTTGAAAATCCGAACAGTACGGTTCGGGTAAATTATCCAACTGTCCCCAAGACCAGGAGGCAACCACCGAGTTTTCGTTGTTTATTTCTATCATCGCAACGCCGGGATCGTTGACATACGCTTTTTTAAGGTACGGATTGACATGAGTTAGCAAGTCCTTGGCGTATTTTTTCTGTAATTGAATCATTTTAGGCTGAAAATTATCCAGTCCCTTATCGTTATCCGGAACGCCGTTTCCGGTAACCATTCCGTCTTTTTGGTCGAACTGACGACTAACATGCAGGTTAATATTGACATAAATACCGTGTTGATGGAGCTGATAAATCAGATAATCAAGTTTATCGAGCTGTTCGGGACTAATATCCGTGTGATTTTTGCAATTCCAGCCGCCCCAAATTTCGGCGGAATCAGCATGGTGAATCCGAACGCAATTGATTCCAAATCGGCTTAATGAGGCGGCTAACTGCTCGGCATCTGCCTTGCTGTTGGGAAAGGACGCGGAGAAACACAGATTCGTCCCGACAAAGCGAACGGAACCTCGGTTGGAAACAAACTGACCGTTTTCAATGCGCAAAAACCCGTCTTGACCGGCGGTATGTTTCGCCCAGGTTTGGACGTTGGTAATATTATCCGGCGCTCCTTTTTCAATGGTAAACGGAAACAGCGGCGCACAATCCGGGCTGTCAAAAGAAACTTTGCGCGACTGCGCGGAACAAACCGCACAGGTCATCAAAGCAACAATCAGAATAGAAATAAATCGTTTCATAATTTTAGGGGGGAAAGGGGGACGAAACAATAAAAATACGGGGAAATTCTACGCTTTGAATTATCCCTTCATTTTTTCGAT
>CAYZMZ010000452.1:0-2934 GCA_964479655.1 uncultured Planctomycetaceae bacterium | reverse complement strand
CCCGGATTCGATAATACTAATTAAATGGATTTTGTCAAGAGGAAACAGATAACGGAGCTATCATGGACTGGAAAAAATCGTACGTATTAATTTGTTTTTTGGCGTTCAGTTTTGGCTTAACGGATATATCCTCCGGCGAAACGCTTGAACAGGCTTGGTCGCAGGCAATTTCACTCAGCCGTCAACTTCAGGCCGCCGACTGCGATATTCAATCGTCGCAATTCGACAGACGAGCGGCGTCCTCCGCCCGGCTGCCGCAAGTCGAATTGTCTTCAAGCTATACGGTTGTCAATGAACAACCGCGCCTTAAAACGGACTTGAGTTCTCTCACCTCTCCGTTGGGCTTGCCGGGACAAATGGAAATTCCGCTGGCTGACCAACAGTTTGGAACGGCGGGAATCGGCGTAAGCGTTCCCCTTTATACCGGAGGTAAGATTACCGAATTGGAAAACGCGGCAGATTCAATTACCCGCGCTTCTCAGTCGGGCAAACGAGCGGCGTTAGCCGAACTGAAACGATCAATTGTAATCGCCTATATTCAAGTACTTCGGATGGAAAAACTCAAGCAGGTGGCGCAGTCCTCCAAAAAATCGCTGGACGGGCATTTATCGGACGTCGAAAGTCTCCTAAAACAGGGCTTAACCACGCGCACGGCTTTTTTATCGGCTCAGGTAGCGCAGTCAAACGCCGAACAAAACCTGACGAGGGTTCAATTTGGATTATCGACTTCCAAATCGGCTTATAATCGCCTCCTTTGGCGTCCGATGGATCAACCGGTCGAATTGGCAGAAATTGATTTTCCGCCCGTTTCTTCCGATTTAACCCAGTTGCTAACCGTCGCTCAAACCTCTCGCCCCGAACTATCGCAGCTGTCCGCGCAATCCAGAGCGTTGGCATCGCAGGCGGAAAGCGTAAAAGCTCAACGACGCCCGCAAATTGCCGCCGTTGCTAGTTACAACTACGTTCAGGATAGTTATCTTACCCCCAACGATTACGCCCAAGCGTCGGTTGTCGCTACATGGACGCCGTTTGATCCGGTCAACAAAAACAAGGAGCAATCGGTTCGATGGAAGGCCGTCAAAACGGCTCGTCTGGAAGAAGAATTAGCAAACGGAATCCGTCTCCAGGTTCAAAAGGCGTACAACGACTATCAAACTGCGGTACATAATATAACCAGCGCAAAGCTGGCTGTCGAACAATCGCGGGAAAACCTGATTTTAGTTCGCAGTCAATTCAAACAGGGACTGGCAACCTACACCGAAGTTCTGGACGCTCAAACGCTCTGGACGCAATCCTGCACGAATTTGGCAAACGCGGCATACGATGCCATGCAAGCCTCGTACGAACTACTGTTCGCAACAGGTCAGTTATAGAAAAATGTATTCAAAACCAAGTCGTCAGAACGTAATTTTCTTATTTTTTGTCAAAAACAAAAAAGAAAACGCTCGTTCTGCCGAATTGCCAAACCGGGTTAAAACAACTCGGCAATCGTAATTCTAAAAAAATTTAAAATATTTCCAAAAAAATTAGAACCCGGTGTAACCCCGGATTCGATATTACTTATTATAACACCTTTTTGGGAGATTGTTTAGACCTCCTAAATGGGCAATACGGAGAGTTCAAATACCCCGTTTTTGATTTAGTTTTACCGCAATTTTATGCTATGAACACCTGATTTTCCGATTAGAACGAAATGAAACGGCGTAGACTATACAGTCTTAGCCGGAAAACTCCCCGCGAAATCAGAGTATATCATCCCAATTCAAACAACAAGGGACCGTTACCAAGAAAAAATGGACAATTCAAAAATTTACATGAAGCCGTATTCTATTTTTGTTTTAATGATACTGACGTGCGTCTCCTGCCAAAGAAGTCAGCCGATAACCGAGCAAGCCCGCGAAATAATTCGTGTTCCGTTGGTTAAAACGATTGAACTGAAAGAAGTCCAACGGATTCAATATCAAACCTTTCCCGGCATAGCCAAAGAGGGACGTACCGTTAAGCAGTCGTTTCGCGTCGCCGGACCGCTGGTTGAATACGATATTCAAATTGGCAAACGCCTGAATAAAGGGGAGCTACTGGCCCAAATTGATCAGCGGGATTATCTGCTGGCAATAAAACAGGTTGAAGCGGAATTGGCAAAAGCGCAATCAACCCTGCAAGCGATGAAAACAGGAGCGCGACCTGAAGATTTAGCCGCCTTGAAAGCCAAGCTAACCGCCGCGCAATCCCAATTTCAAACGGCGCAAACAAACGAAACCCGTTTTGCATCTCTGCTTAAAACTCAGGCGGTAGCTCAATTTAAGTACGATGAAATTAAATTACTGCGAGATCAGGCGAAAGCCGTTTTGGAAGCCGCCGAAAAAGAACTGGAAAAGGCGCGTTCTGGAGCGCGAAAAGAGGATATCGCCGCCATGGAGGCGGGAATCGCCGCCCTGCAAGCGCAGCTTCAAAAAGCCAAAAACGCTCTGACTGATACCCGATTACTAGCTCCTTCAGACGGCTACGTTTCACAAAAATATATGGAACAAGGAGAAATAGCCGCGCCGGGAATCCCCGTTTTAGCGTTTACCGATATTTCTGAAATACGTGTACAAACAACTATTCCAGAAAGTCTGCTGTTACAAAAAGACGATATTGTTTCCTATACCTGTCAGTTTGACGCCTTGCCCGAAAAAAAGTATACCGCCGTTCTGCATGAATTGGGCTGCGCGATGCAGGCAGGCAAACAGGGCTATCCGATGGAGCTGACTCTTCAAGACGCAGCCGCCGAAACGCACCCAGGTATGGTTGCGACTATTACCCTGGGAATAAACTCTCATCAAACCGGTTTCGTCGTTCCGCCGGCGGCGTTGGCTGAAGATATTTCCAAATCAAAGGAACAGAAAATCGCCGTTGTTTCAGACGATTCCAGCGAAATGAAAACGCAAGACC
>CAYZMZ010000451.1:0-2936 GCA_964479655.1 uncultured Planctomycetaceae bacterium | reverse complement strand
GAACCCTCGTGGTCAGCTTGGAAGGCTGGAGTTCTACCATTGAACTACACCCGCAGGTGCGATTGCTGTTAAACAGCAATCGATTGGAAGGTGAAGGATTCGAACCTACGAAGCGTACACGCAACAGATTTACAGTCTGTCCCCTTTGGCCACTCGGGAAACCTTCCAGTTGTATTGTATTGAGGACCTGCTGTCGCCAATCTTGACGATTGACCTCGCTAAAAGCTAGCGAGGGGAATCGAACCCTTAACCTGTTGATTACAAATCAACTGCTCTGCCAATTGAGCTACGCTAGCAAGTTCAGTTCTCAATAGAATAAACAATATACACGGCTTTAAAATCTTGGCAAGGGCTAGCACCCACTTTTCCCACGATTTTTTTCAAATTTTTTCTCAACTTCCCTCTAAAACGAACCTTTTTGGTAAAATTGTGTACTCTGGGGAACTTGCAACAAGCCTTTTTAGCTTCTCCAACGCCCGAGTTTCTATCTGACGAATGCGTTCTTTGGTTACTCCAAGCTCAATTCCGATCTGTTTTAAGGTCAATGCGCCCCGATCTCGAATCAAACCAAATCGGTGAGATAATATTAATTGTTCGCGCGAATCCAGCGTTTTTAGCAGTAATTTGACCTGATTTTCCCTCAAAGAGTAGATTTTATCCCGTTGTTCCTGGTCAACAGGGTCTTCTTCCTGCGTCGAATTGAAAAATTCGACCTCTGTTGACGGATACCTTTCCCGCTGTTTTTGCTCCGTGGGGATAGTTCTTGCATAATTTTTGATTATCGCCCAGCTTGCGTAGGTACTGAATTTGTTGCCGCGGGTGTAATCGAACTTTTCGACGGCTCGAATAAGAGATATATTACCGTCGCTGACTAAATCAAACAGACAGTCCTGCGGTCCGATGTGTTTTTTAGCGATTGAAACCACCAATCGCAGATTAGCGGAGGTTATTTCGTTCTTCGTGGCGGACGAATCGTCCCAATAACGCTCGATTTGCGACAGAATTTTCGTCTGCGGGTGCTGAACATCCAAATTATTGCGCAATCTAAACGCCAAAAACTTTTGCAGATTCATCTTACGAAACAGATGTCGTTCCTGCAACGGGGTTAAAAGCGGAATTATATACAAGTTACTCAAATACGGCGGTAAATCGGACGGAATACGCGTCGCCCGCATCTTTTTTTCGGGCGCGGGAATATCGCCCAGCCAGATTTCGTACTCCTCCGGCGAGGCGGTTTCAAAATCGCCGCTGGCAATAAAATCCAGACTCATGTCCAGCACTCGATGAGTTCTTATATCGGTAATAACCCGCTGCATAACAGGCACGCTTCGCCCGTACCGGGGAGCAATTTCTTTAACCGATTCCCCTCGTTGGAAAGCCTGAAAGATATTCTGTTTAACCAATTCAGTCAGAGGAGTTGAGGCATCGGGGAAAATCGCTTCGTGTGGATGCTGTTTATCGTGCTGACGTATTATTGTCTTGATAACTTCCGGCGCATAATTGAGCTTTTCGCCCAGCGTTTGGGATACCTCTGCCATCGTTTTTCCCGCCGCAGCCGCCAGTTCAGCCCGCCGAACGATTTCATCTCTTTGCGGCTCGGAAAGAGCCACAATCGCCTCCGTATTGTGATGAGATTCGTTTTCCTTATGATTCTTTTGGACGAATAAATCCAACGCTTTTTTACTGATCGCCACCCGTTTGCGTTTACCAAACAATATACGCCGGGACGGAAGCCCCTGTTTACGCCATCGAGATACGGTTTTAGACGAAACATGATACATTTGACTTACCTCCTGAATGGATAGAATTTCCTCTGGACACTGATTTACCGACAGCGAACAGCCGTCCGACAGATCTTCAACAAGAGAAAGAACCTCGTTTTTCACCGCTTCAATCGCCTCATCTTCCGATTGTTGCGTGTGTTGAGGAATCAGACTTTCGCCCAGCACCCGAGGGTCGGCGTTGGGGTCTTCCAGCTGAAAAAGCAGACTTTCCAACCGATCCAGAACGACAAATACTTGATCTTGCGTGAGCTTCTCTACGCAATACTGCCGCAGTTTTTTTATCTGCGGAACTTTATATTCCACCTCAATTGACATCTGATAAGTACCTTTTCTGATGTTATACCCTCGTTACCGACTTTTTCCTCGACAATATATTACACCAATATATCAACCAGAAAAAACTCGATTGTAAACAAAGGCAATTTGGATAAGTTACAAAACTATTACGTTTAATAATAGAAACATCGAAAAGGGTTAGGGGGTTATTTGCGATATTTATATTCTACCATACGATTTAGAAAAGAGAGGCAAAATATATTTACTTTATCGATTTATTTTGACACTCAAATCGTAATATCCTGATTTATCGGAATAATCTGATTCTAAATTGAGTGGAATGAGGTTAGAATCGCCGGGGCGTGCTTGAATGAATCGCGCCGATTTTGGATACCGCTTAGATTATGATTGAAAGGAGCGCGGACGTCCTCGTCCGCAACAAAAAGGCACAAAGGAGCACACAAGCCCGTAATGAAGGCGCTTGCGCCGTAATTAGGGTTATAAGGATGGCGTTTTATATTCAAAAACGGCGTTATTTATGGCAATTTAACGGGAAGGCGCGAAGACACGAAGTTCACGAAGAAGAATTATAAGGTTTGATTTTGAATACCGCATTGGACGGAAGTATATATGGAGGTACGGCGTCCCCGACCGCTTAACGCCGCCCGATATTGAATACCGTCTTGATTCGGTGCAGGAATCTTAACCTCTTTAGAGGTTTCCGTATGGTAGAATAGAGAACATAAAGACACGTCAACCCCGTAGGGGTTCCCGTTTGGTAGAACGAACGACGAAAAAATAATCCCGCTCCCGGAGGGAGCAACGAATGATAGAAAACCGCATTCCCCTCCCCCCCACCTCGATTTTTTCCCCAGC
>CAYZMZ010000450.1:0-2968 GCA_964479655.1 uncultured Planctomycetaceae bacterium | reverse complement strand
AGAACGTAATTCATTCTACAGACAGCGTGGAATTAACGGTTCGCAGCAATTATCAATCGCTTCCGCTGATTGCGCAACTTCGATTGCAGGATACCATTTTGCAATCCATTCCGTTTTTTACTGCGGGAACGACAAACGAGTTAAAAATTCCGATTCCTGAAAGAACCAGCGGATTGCTTGAATTGCTAATTTTTGATTCTGGACTAAAAAAACCGGTGGCAACCGTTCAGTCTTGGATTTACTGCGTAAACGAGGCGGAAAATGAGACGACGGCACAAAATTCACAAAATAATTCGATTTCCGTAATAAAAAAGTTAAATTCAGACTATAATAGTAACTATACTTCCGGAATAATCGGTGTCGTACCGCTTGCCGTGCAGTTCAACCGTTCCAGACAATCGAAAATTTTCCAAACTCCGTTTATATACGATAATTATTTAGAGCTTCAGTCCGATTTAAAACCTTTGCTGACAAAGTATTACAGTCGATCCCGTCAGGCACTTGTATCAACAGCCAGCATCGTTTTAATCGGCGGTTTAGCATTGCAGATTTTTGTGATTTTTTGCGTTGTGTTGGGATTGCCATGTCGTTTGTGGGGTACGATAATCGCTTTTTTAGCCGCTTGGGTAGCAATCGGGATGGCTTTTATATTAATCCAATCTCCGCCGACGCCCAAGTTGAACCAGCCGCATTTTATCAGTTGGACGCCGGAAAAAGTTGAATTGAAAGAATAATCCGCAGTATAATTCGCCATAGAATCCGCAACAAAAAATTTCGCAATAAAAACGGGGGCTATCCGTTTAGACAGTATGCAGCCACAAAGTTTAACTGCTGATCAAGCACGTTTTTCCCAATGGGTGTCCGATTTCGGACCCTTGGTTCAGGCGTATATTCAGTCCAGAGTATACGATGGAGCGACAGCTGAGGACTTGGCACAAGAAACATTTTGTCGCGCATGGCAGGCAAAAGAATCCTATATAGAACTCGGTTCGCCCAAAAAATACTTGTTTTGTATTGCAGACCGGTTAATAATAGATTATCGCCGAAAAAAAAGAGCGGTTTTATTTCCCGATGAAAAATCTGAATCGGTAAATGAGCCGATAGATATAAACAAACCCGTAGAAGAATCGTTGATATTATCGGAAAATATTGCCCGATTGAGTTCCGCTTTGGAGCAACTTTCCGATATTCAGCAGCGAACGATTACACTCCGTTTTTTTGGTCAGTTTTCGTTTGCCGAAATTGCCGAAATGACCCAAATGCCGTTGGGAACGGTTTTAAGTCATTGCCATCGGGCTTTAGACAAGCTCAAGGGAATTTTGGGTTCGTTGCGGTAAGTTTTTGTGAGTTTTTCCGTTTATACTATGACCAGTTGATTTTTCCTATCGACGCCGTTTTGATTTCGCCGCAGTACGAATAAAAATTCCTCGTGTTGCCTATAAGGCGAAATGAAACAGCTGTTTTACGGTAATACAAGCCGGAAAAATTCAAATGGAATCAGTTTATCGGGGTAATCTCCAAATGATAAAAGAATTACAATGAAAAATATTCAAACCAATCCTAACGACGCGCTTTTTTCGGTATCGCTTCCGGAAGACAATCTGACAGAAAATTTAACTGATTCCCAGTTGAATTTGCTCAACGATCGATTAATGGCCATTACAGATAATAATCAGTCTGATACTGTTAATCAAATGTCAGACGAAGACCGGGAAATGGCTGAAACCTATGTTAAACTTTCGGCTTTAATTCAGGATTCAATCCAGTTAAAGTCGGTAGAATGGAAGCAGCCGGAAACCAGTTCGATTCCGCCTGTTATTGCTTCCGGCAGGCACAAAAGCGTGTTTAAACGTCTCGTTTTGACGACGGCTGCGGCGGTCTGTGCGTTGATTTGCGGCGTTGCGGTTTTCCAACTGCAAAATATTCCAAATTCCCCGGTTTTATCACCGGTTGCCCAAATTACAGACAAAACTGATACTTCTAGCGACGATTCCGATGGAAATTATTGGGACAATAACTTTGAAGACCAGCTTTCTGCCTTTGAGGGCGAAATGATCTGTATGAGTTCAACCGAGGGGGATTTCAATTCGGCTATTAGCAACGTATATTACAGTTTAGAGGATATTTCTCAACCAGGAGATTTTTAATAATGAATAAGAACATTTTTCTTTCGTTAATTGTTTTGCTTTTAACAGGCGGATTACTTTTTGCTGTCGAATCAGGGCAGGGCAAAGTCGATCCCAAGGGCAAAGTACCAGCAACCAAGACCGATCTGAAGGGTAAAGATCAATCGCCCAAACCGGAACCAAAGGGAAAAGGGCAGTTTCGTAACGGTACTGCTCGCGATCAAGCCAATTTCAAGCCTGGAGCGGGGAATCGGGAACCGGTAAAGGGCGGTAAATTTTCGCCTGACGCCAACCGATTTCATCATTTTCGCGATATGTCGGCGATGCAGCAAACAGACCCTGAACTATACAAACTGGTTTCAGCGGATGCCGATTTGGATCGTGAAATCAAGGATTTAGCCAGACAGTACAAAAAGTCTACCGACGATAAACAAAAAAAGGAACTACGTAAAAAAGTGGCTGATCTATGCGCTGAGCATTTTGAAATCCGTCAGAAAAGACGCGAATTAGAATTGAATCGAATGAAGGCTTGGCTTGCTTCTCTGGAAGAAGGCGTAAAGAAAAGCCGTGAAAACAGCTCCAAGATTATCGAAATGCGGGTTAATAATCTGCTCGATAATAACCTCGGTGAATTTTAGAACCTATCTTTTTACAATTTATTATGATCCACAAAATTGAGTTATTTTTTGCTAGCATTGCAATTATACTATTCCCCCAGTTTTGCGATTTGGTGTCGGCCGCCGAAACGCCTTCCACCCCGAATATAATCTATATTATGTCGGACGATCACGCTTCGGAGGCGATTTCTGCTTATTCTCACTTGGCAGTGCACTTAAAGGGAT
>CAYZMZ010000449.1:0-2973 GCA_964479655.1 uncultured Planctomycetaceae bacterium | reverse complement strand
GAAACGACTGCGGTTTGTCATGCAAACCGGAAAAAGTCAAGTGGAACCCGTTTAATTTCATACTATTGGATGAATCATGCGAAATAATATTATTGCTACTGTCTTTTTGTCCATCACTTTATTTTGCGTCGGCTGCGATAAACCGCAGTCTGATAAATCGCAATCCGATACCTTGCCGGGCAATACTCAGGCGAATCAGACGGATTCAACGGTTTCTCCCGAACAGGAGCCAGTCAAAATCCCTGAAATTGCCGCCAAGATTAATTCCGACAACCAAACTCCGACAACTCCGGCTGTCCCCGAAGCTCCGGCGGTTCCTGAAGCTCCGGCGGTTCCCGAAACTCCGGCTGTTCCTGAAGCTCCGGCGGTTCCTGAAGCTCCGGCGGTTCCTGAAGCTCCGACTGTCCCCGAAACTGCTCCAGAAGATATAGTATTGCCCGAAGCAGATACGGTTGCTCCAGAAGATATTGTTTTGCCGGAGGCCGATACTACTGTTTCCGAAACAACGCCGGAGAAGGCGGGTTCTGAAGTTGTCGATACGCCGGATAATTTGGATGCAATCCCGGCTGTTGAGTCGGAAAAAGCGGTTACTCCTGCCGAAGACAGTACTGAATTAAATATCGCGGAATCCAATACGGAAGATGCAAAATCGGATAATTCCGCCGCGCAAACAAAGGCAGATAAAACGACGGACGTAAAAGCGGATTCAACCCCCGATTTGTCGGAAGACGATAATTCCAAATGGAAACCAGCGTCTGAAAAACCGACCTCTGAAAAGAAGGATTTGGAAAAATCGACGTCTGAAACAAAGAGTATGGCGGAAATTGTTCCTGAAGACCTCGGACTGGTTGAATTGCCCGAAAACGCTCAAACGTCCAAGTCGGCAGATACACCCAATTCCGCCCCGGAGACTACTGAATCTCCAACTCAAACGCCTGCTGAATCGGTTCCGGCTAAAAGCGATTCAGCTGAAAGCGAAACGGAAGTTCCTTTAATCGATCTGGTTCCTGTAACGTTAGTACCAGAGGAACCAAAAAAGGATTCCGCAGACGCCGTTTCGCCCGAAAAGAAATTGCTGGACGCTCAACGTCCGGCAGACGTTGATATAAAACTGGAATCGGCGGAAGCAACGGAAACACCGGAATCGGCGGAAGTTGCTCAGTCGGATGAATCGGTACGTCAGCTAGCTCCGCCTCCGCATGCGTCTGTTGCAGAAAGTACGGGACAGATACCGGAAATATCCAAGCCGATTCAGCCAAGCGAAAAAATTCTGGATAATACTCAAACGACTTCTACAAGCGAACAAACCAAGTTTGACCCCGTCAAAGAAAACGGACCGATATTTGTAGGTTGGGAAAAACCCATGGTCGCTTTGGTAATTACCGGTCAGCAAAATGGATACCTGGAACCGTGCGGCTGCGCGGGATTAGATAAAATGAAGGGCGGCCTATCGCGCCGCTATACGATGATAGACCAGTTCCGCAAGTCCGGCTGGGATGTTATTGCCATGGATGTCGGAGGAATGTGCAACGGGTTCGGTAAGCAGGCGGAATTGAAATTCCATACTACCTGTAACGCGATGCGGGGTATGAAATACGATGCTGTCGCGCTGGGCAAAGCCGATTTGGGATTTCCCGCCGCCGATCTGCTTTCTGAAATCGTCAATCCAGATGGAACGCCTGGAATGTTTGTTTCTTCCAACGTCAGTGTTTTTGAAAAAGGGGCTGGAATGCCTCCGATGGTAAAAATCGTTCCCGGCGGCAACTTAAAATTCGGAATTACGTCCTGTTTATGCAAGTCCGCTCAAAATATTGTCAGAAACGACGAAGTGATTTTATCTCCGACCAAACAGTCGTTGGATACCGCTCTCGAACAGCTTAAAAAAGAAAGCGATATTCGTATTTTACTGTCTTATGGAACGGTGGAAGAATCTACAGTAATAGCTAATGATTATCCCGATTTTCAAATTATCGTTTCTGCCGGCGGCAATCCCGAACCGCCGTCTGAACCGGTTATTTTACCTAGCGGACAGTATATTATTACCGTAGGGGAAAAAGGCATGTCAGCTATCGTGCTGGGATTTTTTGAAGACGGTACGGTTAAATACCAGCGAGTTCCGCAGGATTCCCGCTTTGCGGCGTCCGAAAAAGTTCGCCAGATGATGCAGTCCTATCAAGACCAGCTCAAACAACTTTGGTTAGGCGGATTGGGAATCAGACCGGTTCCGCAAATCGACCCTGCGATGGGAAGTAACGTCGGTCCGAAAAAATGTGCAACCTGTCATCAATACCAGTATGATATTTGGAAAAAGACCAAGCACGCAACGGCGTTTCATTCGTTGGAAACCGCAACGCCGCCGCGTCATTATGATCCTGAATGCGTTTGCTGCCACGTCGTGGGCTGGCATCGGCATTTATATTTCCCATATCAAAAGGGATTTTTAGACCATGAAAAAGACGCGCATTTGAAAAACGTTTCCTGCGAAGCCTGTCACGGACCGGGGGAAGCTCATATTGCAGCCGAGGCGACCAGCAATACCGCCAATCAGGAAGCGCAGCGTGCTAAATTGCATTTGGATATAAAAGTCGCCAAGGAAAAAATGTGCGGTGATTGCCATGATTTGGATAACAGTCCCGAATTTAACGCCGATACGTACTGGGAGCAGATCAAGCATAACGAGCCGGAAGACGAGTAAGACCGTAGCTGCGTGCGGGATTGCGGAGTGTGTTTGAAGTTCGTTTGGAGAATGGGAGCTTGCTCCCGTTTTTATTGATAAAAATAACGGGAAGACACGAAAGAGTATGCAAGCCCGTAATGAAGGCGCTTGCGCCGTAATTAGGGATAATCTCTTGATTTTTACGGGAAGGCGCGAAGACACGAAGTTCACGAAGAGGAATTATAAGGGTAGATTTTGAATACCGCTTGGGTTGTATTGCTCCCCAACCGCGTAGCGGTTGAATATTCATAGCCGTG
>CAYZMZ010000448.1:0-2974 GCA_964479655.1 uncultured Planctomycetaceae bacterium | reverse complement strand
GCTGTACTTCGCGACTCGATTTTCCGCCGTTCTCTCAACGGGGTATCAACGGAAAAAACGAGCGGAATTGTCCCTTCCCGTCTTGCTCCTTCGTGTTACCGTGTTTTCCCGCTATTATTTCGAATTCAGGGGAAAGCACGAAGTTACCGGCAAATCTCTCTGGCTGAGGCACTTGCACCGTTGTTGGGGAGCAGAGCAACGCCCCCTCAATCGCTATGCACGCTGTTTCTTACGACGAACAATCAAGAACAAGCCCAAAGAACCTAATATCAACAATACCCACGTTGACGGTTCCGGGACGGCGGCGTTATTGATTGTAGCCCAAAGCTGCTTGCCGTTATCTTTTACCGACAGATTCCAGTAATAGGCACTTGAAGCCGTAAGCAGACTATTTAAGGTTGGAAATGCAGTGAGATCAATTTCATTGTCGCTGGAAACAAACATAAAACTTCGGTTGGGAACCAGAGCACCGCCTTGATCAGAAATCTCTATTTGTGCACTGATACCAAAAATGACATTGGCGGCGTAAAGTATATCATTTTCGGTACCTGATACTTCGATAAGCATCATGTCGTCAATTTCAGCCGTACCGGCGATATGGGTTTCGCCAATACTGTTACCAGGGGAGAAGATCGCCGTCTGATCTACTATTAAATCCTTCCCTACTTCTAAATCTCCTGTTAGATAACCTTTTATGTCCAATCGTCCGGAATTAACGCAAACGGTGCCGACAACAAGGGGAGAAGTATCTTCTGTGTAAGTCATTTGGGCGGTACCCGACCCCGTCTTGAAAATTTTCCTGATTCCTGATAGAACGGAGGTGAATTTTGTAACAGACCCTGTGTTGACAGATACGGTTAAGTCTGTTGAGTTACCCGTAGTAGTGTTCCCCGTAATTGTTCCAGAAATAATGTTTTGGTCATCAACGACAAGAGCAATCATATTCAGATTGGTTTCACCGCTGATTCCGCTAACATCCAACGTTGCATTGCTGGCAACAGCGAATCCGCTTGAGGCAGACGTTCCAGTCAGAGTCAGCGTTCCGGCGGAAACCGTTGTAGTACCGGTGTACGTATTATTGGCTGACAGGGTCAGCGTACCAGTTCCGGATTTTGTCAATCCTCCATCGTCCGTTGCACCGGTTAGAACGTTGGTAATCGTAACATTATGACCATCGGTATCAATTTTCGCTCCGCCAGTTCCAACAACCGTCGTTATACCGGAGTTGAGGAAGTTCGTGTTATCAGCCAAGGCTTTGATTACTGTTCCATTGAGATTGATACGGCTTGCGGCTGCGGGACTGTTGTTTGTCATCCCGTAAAGGGACAGCGTTCCGCCGTTGAGATTCACCGTCGAGGTACCGTTGCCGAACCACAGTACGCCGCTGGTTTTACCATCCTCCAGATTATAGTAGCCTGAAGCTCCGAGATTTATCGTGCCGCTGGTAAGTGTCAGAGTTGAAACCGAAGCCGCACTATTCGCCCCCATGAGGATACGTCCATCGACGTTCAACGTTCCGTTTTCGATTGTAAGTGTCCCTGTTCCGCCATTAATTCCCAGATTAACACTTCCTTTTGCAGTTCCGTCTGCTGGAGTAACCGAGCTGCCTACTGTAAAGGTCGAGTCACTCACCGTGAGCGAGGCGGTGTTCCAGTTTCCCACCTGAATGGCGTTGGAATAATTATCGCCTTTAAAAGAAGCATCGTGAGTTAATTCCAAAGATACCCCGTTACCGAGAATCAAATTGGAGGTACTGTCGATCGTTCCGTTAAATGTGGTTGCGGCGTTAACGGTTACCGCTCCCGCAGAGCTGACAGTTCCATTAAAAATAGAGTTTGCCGCAGCAGTCGCAACATTTACTGCCGCAACATCCGTTATATTCCCGCCAATTGTGGTTTGACCATTGACGTTTACTGTCCAAGGTCCGGAAATATTTCCGGTAATCGTGGTCAGCGATGTGGTTGCAGTACCGGCAATATTCCCCAGATTTAGGGGCGTGCTCGAACTTGTAGCAATGTCCCCCGTAACGTTACTTCCGGCATAGAACCATAAATTTCCGCTGTTTTGTGTAAGTGTTCCGAAGGTATAGGTTCCATGAAAGGCAACCGAACCGCCTGTTAAACTAAGGTTTCCCGTTCCCAGCTGGACTTCCGTCCATATATCTCCGGAAGACGTAATTGTAAGATTTCCCCCGCTTCCAACGATTTTTCCTTTGTCTGTCTTGCCTGTACCCGTTAATATCAACGATTGATTTGTCGTTCCGATGTCGAGAATCGCGCTTCGCGTTGCGGCAAAAGTAACAGCACCGGATCCCAACGTACCAGAGCCTGTTAATTTGACAGTACCGAGGTTAATCGTAGTACCGCCAGAGTACGTATTTGCACTTGTAATTGTCGTTGTCGCGGTTGTATTATGCACCAACGAGCCGGTTTTATCCGTTGAACTATCGGAAATAACACCGTTGAGGGAGGTGTTTTTTCGTTGTCTACTATCATTTCCCTGCGAAATGGTTAGTGCGTGTCCTGCTAAATCAATGGTGGAATTTACTGTTCCTGTTCCACAATAAGCAACCAATGAAGCATTGCCGGAAAGTCCGATGGAACCATTAAGCGTGCCGTTTTGTAACCGAATCGCGCCTAGATAGCCTGCTGTTTCGTACGTTCCATTTCCTGAAATTGTAACATTCGCGGTAACGGTATTGGTAACATATAATTGTCCGGAATTCACAACAGAGACATCGCCGTTGAATACTTTGGTTGTTGTAATATAAATACGTGCATCATCGATAATTGTCGAACCTGTAAAATTGGTAATTGTTGCACTCGAAAAGTCAAAGTGGGTGTCCGAAGTTCCCCCTCCTGTAAATTTCAGCGTTCCATTTCCTGAAAAAGTGTTAGAGATTGAGGTTGAACTGCCTGGATGTGTAATTTCCAGTGTGCCGGACGTGCCGCTTTGAGCGTCGGCGTTAATAACA
>CAYZMZ010000447.1:0-2978 GCA_964479655.1 uncultured Planctomycetaceae bacterium | reverse complement strand
CGCTTCAAAATCGCGTTTTCGGAGCGATTATTCAGTCTACCGGGGCGATTTGTACAGATGAAAAAACGTTATCCTTTCCGGAAGGAACGGAGCATACCATTGAAATCGCTGCGGTAACCGTTCAGCCGGCAACCGCTGATCAATGGCTTACGCAAACAAAATCCGTTTTAAGCGAAGCGGCGAAAAAATCGCTGCAATCTCGACAGCAAGAAACCGTTAATTGGTGGAAAGACTTCCAAAATCGAAGTTGGATTCGTTTTACCGATTCGCAGAACGCCAGACCCTCCGCCTCGTTTGCCGCTAATAATTTATGGACAATCAATACTCTGCCGTTAAATCTGGGACAGGACAACGCTCATTCCAGCCGCTTTACCGGTACTTTTTCCTCGGCTTCCGTCTTGCGAAAAATGGAAAACTCGGATCAATGGCAGACGCTTTGGGAATCGAATCAGCCGACTATTCAAACCCTCGACAATTCGGTTCAATGGACGTTTCCCGCAGGCGGCTGTATTAAAACGGTCATCGTTCCAGGCACCCGAACAAACGGCTACGAACGGATATTCGATAAAATAGCGGTTGGAGGACAAAACGGATTCCTGGTCGATCTGTCCCCGCAAGGGAAAATACGTGTTATTCACGCCAGTATAACCCGGCTATTGGACGTTTCTTTGGAATCCGGCAAGGCCGCAGAACTGGAACTGTCTTGGACTCCCAACGCCCCCTTTCTTCTTAAAGTGAACGGAGAAACAGTATATTCAACTCCCGCTTCTTTGCAACAGCCGGAATCGTTTGTCGTTACGCAGGGCTATGCTCTGCAGCGATTTATCAATGCCTGCGCCGGACGCGGAAATTATCCTATTAAATACAACGGCTCGATTTTTACGGTTCCGTTTGGAAATCAGCCGGAATACGCCGACTATCGAAGATGGGGAGCCGGATACTGGTGGCAGAATACCCGTTCCGCCTATTTTTCGATGAATTTGGCTGGCGATTTCGATTTGCAGCAATCGTTCTACCAAATGTACAAACAGCACCTTAAACTGGGACTGTTCCGAACGAGTAAGTATTTTGGTCAATCTGCCGTGGGAACCGCTTATTTACCCGAATGCGTCTTCTTCTGGGGCGATGTCGCAATTCAGGCTTACGGATCACAACTGTGGTCTGAACGTACCGATAAACTGCAATCCAGTCGATGGCATCGCTGGGAATTTGTCGGCGGTTTGGAATTGGCTTTTATGGCGTTGAACACCTATGAATTTACTCAGGACGAAGCGTTCCTCAAAGAAACCGCTATTCCAATTGCCGAGGCAACAACTCGGTTTTTCGATGTTTATTATAAAACCGATCCGCAAACCGGAAAACTTGTTATCTCTCCGGCTCAGGCGGTTGAAACATGGTGGAATTGTCTCAATCCGATGCCCGAAGTCGCGGGATTGCACGCTGTTTTGCAAAAACTGCTTGCTTTGGATTCAAAACTGACAACCGAACAACAGCGCGCGGAATGGAAAAAATTACTCGATAAGATTCCTCCTATTCCAACCTGGACAGATCCGCAGGGGGTAACAAGAACCGCTCCGGGTGAAAAATTCGCGCAAAAAAGCAACATCGAAAACCCGGAACTGTACTGCGTCTTTCCGTTCCGTCAGATTTCCTTTGATAAACGCGATGCGCAAGGGAATCCAGACGAACGAATTGCCTTTGCGGTCAATGCGTTGGAAAAACGATGGGATCGAGGAGCGTTTGGATGGCGGCAGGATGATTTGTTCATGGCTTATTTAGGGCTTACCGACCAGGTTCGGGATTTTGTTGTCAAACGGGCGGGAAACAAGTGCGCCAATCAGCGATTTTCCGCTTTTTGGGGTCCGAATTATGACTGGACACCTGATCAGTGTCATGGCGGCGTGCTTACCGCCGCAGTTCAGGCGATGGTTTTACAAACCGACGGCGATAAGATTTTCCTTTTCCCCGCCTTTCCCGACGATTGGAACGTGGATTTCAAACTTCATGCTCCCCGACAAACCACGATTTCAGGAAAGTATGAAAACGGCAAGCTGATTCAACTGACCGTCCAACCGGAATCGCGGCAAAAAGACGTTATTTTCTGCAAGCAGGGGAAATAATCCCAAAGAAAACAACTCCTAACTGCGGGTATCGTGCCCGCTGTTTATTCATTTTTTCAGAATACAACGCAAGCGCGACTGTAAGTCGCGCCTCGGATGACTATTTGTATTCTCCAAAACCCTATTCCCAAAACCGCTCTATAAATCAAATAAACCGGTTCTGCTTGACTTTTCCCGGTTTGCATAACAAAACTCAGCCGTTTCATTTCGCCTTAATCGGTAAAACGAGGAGTTTTTATTCGTACTGTGGCGAAATCAAAACGACGTCAAGAAGAAAAAATCACGTAGTCATAGTATAAATCATAAATCAAACGCCTTTGGCTCCGTATCTTTTTGCTTTGAAAGGTATTTTTATGGAGACAGCCGTCTATTTTACCAGCGATTCTGATTCGTCGCCTTTGATGCGCAGCTGAGGGCGTTCAATCGTTACGGTTGTATTGGGAGCAACGGATTTGGTTAGCCAAACGCTGGAACCGATAACACTCCCCTTGCCGATTATCGTTTGTCCGCCTAAAATCGTTGCGTTGGCGTAGATAACCACGTTATCTTCTATGGTTGGATGTCTTTTTGTTCCCCTGACTAAATTTCCTTGTTCGTCGGTTGGAAAACTTAACGCGCCCAAGGTTACGCCCTGATAGAGCTTAACCCAATTCCCGATTTCGCATGTTTGACCGATAACAACGCCGGTTCCGTGGTCAATAAAGAAAAAATCGCCGATTGTAGCTCCGGGATGAATATCGATTCCGGTTTTACTATGTGCCCATTCGGACATCATTCGGGGAATCAGCGGAACGTCCAGCCGATACAGGGCGTTTGCAATTCGATAAACCGTAATCGCCTCTATGCCGGGATAGCAAA
>CAYZMZ010000446.1:0-2979 GCA_964479655.1 uncultured Planctomycetaceae bacterium | reverse complement strand
TATCGTCAATCCCAAGATTTACGCTCTGACCTGGGCCACGGCAAAGGAAGGCATGAATCAGCCGTTGTTTGCCACTTTACTTGCCGGAGGCGTTGCGTTTTTGTTATTTCTCCCCTATATCGCCTTTAATACGTTGGGGGAAGATATTAAAATGCACATGTCTGTCGGACTGACGTTTATCAAAATTCCCGCAATTCTACTGGCTTTATGGCTTTCAGGTGTTTCAATCGCCGAAGAAATCGAAGGGAAAACCGCTTTGATGCTCCTTTCCAAACCGATCAGCCGAGTTCATTTAATTATCGGTAAATTCTTCGGGATTTTAGTTCCGGTATTCGTTCTGTTTATCGTTTTAGGCGGTACGTTTTTAGGAACAACAGGATATAAGGTTGTTCACAACGCCCGAGAAACCTGCGAGGAAGAGCCGAAAAGCGAAGACTGCGTTAAAGCCATGACGCAAATTACGCCCGCTTTAGCGATGACTTTTTTGGAAACGGCAACCATGACAGCTATCGCTGTCGCTTTGTCTACCAGATTACCGATGTTGGCCAATATCGTTATTTGCGTTTGCATCTACCTGTTAGGGCATTTAATTCAGTATATTTCCCAGTACGTAAGTCAATTTACGCAGGGACAGTATGTAATTGTCGATTTTATCAACAACGCCCTGGCTGCGGTTTTACCGGTGTTGGGGCATTTTAGTATCGAAACGCCGATCGGAGCCAATATGGCCGTTCCTCCAGAGTATTTGCTTTGGTCAACCCTTTACTGTCTGCTGTACTGCTGTGCATCTATGGTAGTTGCTCTTCTTCTGTTTGAAGATCGAGACCTGGCGTAGAATCCTCCTTTTTTAATCACAAAATTTCCCCCTTTTTATTTGATAGGAATATTCAATGAGTATTACCAGCGAAAAAATTATTGTTATTGATTTCGGTTCCAAAAACGCTCAACTGTACGCCCGGCGAATCCGCCAACAAAATGTTTTCTGTCAAATGGCAGGATATGAAATTACCGTCGAACAGCTTGAGCAACTCAATCCTGTGGGTCTGGTTTTTACCGATAATCCGCTTGGTAATACGTGCGATAAGGCGATATATTCCATGGGACTTCCGATTTTAGACGGTTTTACCTTGGACGATTCAGGAACCGAAAAACTGACCGTTTTTTTAAAGGATACCTGCCATTGTTCCTGTAATTGGAAGATGGAAAAGTTTGCTGAAAACGCCATTGAACAAATTAGACGACAGGTGGGTAACGGACGCGTGGTTTGCGGTTTATCCGGCGGCGTCGATTCCTCCGTAGTTGCTGCGTTGGTCTATAAAGCGATTGGAGATCGTCTGTCCTGTATTTTTGTAGATCATGGTTTGATGAGATTAAACGAGCCGGAAAGTGTTATCGAAACCTTTTCCAAGCAGTTCAAAACCGACTTGCACGCTATTAACGCTGAAGATTTGTTCCTGTCCAAACTGGCGGGTGTAACCGATCCGCAGCAAAAGCGGAAAATTATCGGTCATACGTTTATCGATTGCTTCGCCGAGCAGGCAAAAAAACTCGGAGACGCCAAATTCCTGGCTCAGGGAACAATCTATCCCGATATTATCGAAAGCGGAATTCCCGGATGCAAGGCTAAATTAATCAAATTCCATCATAACGTTGGAGGACTGCCGGACGATTTGAAATTTGAATTGGTTGAACCGCTTAAAGATTTATTCAAAGATGAAGTCCGTCAGATGGGAACCGTTCTGGGCTTGCCCGATGAAATGGTTTGGAGACATCCGTTCCCCGGTCCCGGCTTGGGCGTTCGGTGCCTGGGAGAATTAACCAAAGCCAAGCTCGACGTTTTGAGAAAAGCGGATGCCATTGTACGGGAAGAACTTCGCAAATCAAATTTATATCGGCAGACATCTCAAACTTTCGCCGTTTTACTTCCCGTCCAAAGCGTGGGGGTGAAAAACGGAGAACGAACCTACGAAAACGCTATTGCTATCAGATCGGTCAATACTACCGATTTTATGACTGCTACGTGGACGCATTTCCCCTACGAGGTTTTGGAAGCCATGTCAGACAGAATTATTGCTGAAGTCGACGGCGTCAATAGAGTCGTTTACGATATTAGCAAAAAACCCTCGGCTACGATCGAATGGGAATAGTCGTTTTTTGTATATTTTGATTCTTGTATATTTATACTATGACTACGTGATTTTTTCTTTTGACGTCGTTTTGATTTCGTCCCAAAAAATCAAACAACCCTTTGTTTTATCGATTAAGACGAAATAAAACGGCGGAAGTTTGTTCAGCAAACCGGAAAAATTCAAGTGGAACCAGGTATACTTTTAATTAAAATAAAGGAATATTTGTATCATGACAGTATTAGGTACGGCGTTGACTTCCTCCGCAACTAAAGTTTTAATGCTCGGTGCTGGAGAATTGGGTAAAGAAGTAATTATAGAAATGATGCGTTTGGGCGTCGAGGTTGTTGCTGTAGACCGGTACGAAAACGCGCCTGGAATGCAAGTCGCTCATCGGAGTTATTTTATTAACATGTTAGACGGCGACGAACTGCGCCGGGTTATCGAATTGGAAAAGCCCAGTTTCATCGTTCCGGAAGTCGAAGCGATTGCTACGCCCACTTTGCTGGAATTGGAAAAAGAAGGATATACCGTAATTCCAACCGCCAACGCCGCTTTTTTAACCATGAATCGGGAAGGAATCAGACGTTTAGCCGCCGAACAATTGGGCTTACCGACTTCAGTGTACAAATTCGCCGCCAATTACGACGAATTTACCGCTGCGGTAGAACACGTCGGCGTTCCGTGCGTGGTGAAGCCGATTATGTCCTCGTCTGGACATGGACAAAGTGTCATTAAAAGCAAAGACGACATAGACAACGCCTGGCATATCGCACAGGAAGGCGGAAGAGCCGGCGCGGGAAAGGTTATCGTCGAGGGGTTTGTTGATTTCGATTACGAGATCACCCTGCTT
>CAYZMZ010000445.1:0-3001 GCA_964479655.1 uncultured Planctomycetaceae bacterium | reverse complement strand
AACTGTACTTAAAGACAGATTGTGGTGTATTACGGAACACGTTCGTAATTCATTAGAAGTACTTTTCAAGAACCTCAACGAATCCCCGCGCCGCGAACAAGCTATTCTGCCTTTGCATGCGGTACGGGAACTCGATACCGCTTCATTTATGGCGTTGGCACGTCGTCCTGGACGCAACGTTCGTGAAAAACTCGCCGAGAAACCCTATCTCCAAGCAGTACGACATTTTCAATCGATTGACCTGCCGGAAAACCGCCTCTTGAAAGCATTTTCTCAACGGCTGGCAGAACTATTGGAATTGCGTGCGAAATATCTCGGCGAGGAACCAGACGAACTCCTTGCTCTAATCTATTCGTGGTTAGAGACGGACGAAGTACAGTCGATTCGCCGCTGGGACAATCTGCCGCCAAACAACACGCTTCTTTCTCATCGTCATTATCGCGCTGTGTATGATGCCTGGAGTTGGCTGCAAATGTTGGACGACGATATAAGTAATGATTTGAAAGATTTGGAAAACCGCAACAAAACGATTCAACAATGGGATGATTATGGTCATAAATACGAGAGCAAAAATTTTATTTTTGCCGAAATGCCCATTCTATTTGACTACGACAAATTTGGGATTTTTCCATGGGTAAGTACGCTGCTTTTTGAAAAGTATAAAATGTTCAGACCAGTTGGAATTTTCGAAGTTAAGCAACCCGTGTGCATTGACCTTACCGAACTGCATCCGATTTATTCTGTTCAAGCCGATAATCCGAAAAGTCAAAAGCTGACATACTCTTTCATTTGGCAAAAATGGAGCAAAAATGAATTCGAGGAAGAAATTTCCCTTTTCAACGCAGATGCCGTCTACCTTCATCCCGATACAACCACCATTTCTACGACCGATCTCTTTTTCTCCCGAAACCACACGCATGAACATCTCGACAGTGCAGCAAACGCTTTTATCACAAAGCTCCGGCAGACGTTTACAAACGATACTCTTATCTGGCTACAACCGGATTTTCTCAATGACTTTGAACTGGAAATCACCCGCCGCAATATCAACGCTCGTTTTCCTGATGCCGAACCGCTTCCGCGTTCGATTGCTGCAGTATTTGAACAAGTCGATTTCGGAAGACTAAGGGAGCATTTTGCCGTTATCGTTATAGATACGGTTGGCGGAAAACAGTGTGCAACAAAGCTCGAAGCCCGGGTTAACGAGGAATTGAAAAAACGGCTGCCGGAAACCTGCGGTTTCTATTGGGAACGTCATCCGTCGGTGATTCTTTCAAATGAAAATTCCAGGGCGAAAAATGATGACAAAAAAGAAATGCAAATGCCGTATGATATTGTTTTCGTGGACGCGCAAGGAATATGGCACGAGGTACAGAGACCGAAAACCGCCAAATTCGTCCCCAAAAACGTATTGCGTCAAGACAAACGATTCGGTTACTTTGATTCTCTGATCAACCTCTCCCAAAGCCCTGTCCGGGGGGGTATACAGTATCACACTCTGCAAAAGCGTGCTGGAGATATTCCCCTTTGGTGCGATCAGATTCCAGAACTTTCGATAAAGATATTGGCATTCGGGCGTTATCAGCGTATTTCCCTTGTTTCACGCGGTACCACCGTCAAGCCCCTCCGCGGACAGGCTGTCCAAATTCCAGTAAAAGAAATCTTTACGCTTTTAATGGGAAAACCGCATTATCAGTTTCCGCTGTTTATTGGGAATGATGAAGAGTCTTCCGGTTTTTCGGCAAAACTCGAATCACCAGCGTTCCCTCTCCCCCATGATCTGGAATGCCATCTGAACCTGACGTTCACCTATGGTGCCGACGACCCGTACTGTCTGATTTTCGAACCGATTGACCATTCAATTCCTCCCATTCGCGTTAAATGGAAAAGAACTGTAGAGGAAATCATCACGGACGCCCCGGCTCCGAAATACCCCAAACCAATGACATGGGAGGAATTGCAAAGAGATCCAAAGCCAGATAGTGATGAAACAAGCGATCTACTAGAATGGGCACTTACTGCAATTTGGAACTTTGATAAAATGTTGAATAGAACAACGGGAATTATCAAGCGTAATTGGCGCACAGACAAAAACGGTTTTCATTTTACGCTTGTTCAATGTAATGATGTTCCGGTTGATATATTCATTCATGAAAATAATTTTGTGAACGGAAACGATTATTCAAATTTTCAGGCTGGGGATGTCGTTTCGTTTGAGTTACAAATACGCGATGAACAATATTATGTCAGGAAAGTCTCAAATCCCAACTACAAAGAAGAAAAAGGGTTGCGAACGTTTGATGAAGAATTCGTGGAGGATGTGATAGAGCGTATCCATAAAGTACTCTATTTTCCGGTAATTCAGATTTGGCGTGAGGGACGCTCAATTTATGACGAAGCTTGTCCTCCAGACTTTAACATCTCAATGACAGAGGATATTTCATACTTGAATGAGCTACTGTTGCAGACAGAAATGCCTTCTATGGTCAAAACTGAAATCTTGTTCCTACTTTCCTGTATGCACAAGGATGCACCCGATGAATGTATCCGGTGGATTACCGAACAAGTTAAAAACGATAGAATTCAAGATCCTCAAGCTGTTGGATTTGCTTTGGGCGATGTATCTGAAGCATGGCAACGCTCTATTTTTGATCAATTAGTCAGTCGTTCTAACAATAGTGCGTTGAGTGTCTTTTCGTATGCGATTTGGCGAGAACAACATTTCGTTGAGAAATTCAGTTTTTCAGAGTATCAATCTATTTTAAACAGTTTGATTTCAATGCTTGCAAATATTAAACCTTATCAGCTGTGTAAAAATGAAAACGACAAGTGGACACTCCGTAATTGGGTTCGTGCCACTGTCGAGCCATTGGAACTTCTACTTGGTTTGCTGCGAACGCGTGCCTCAGCCAATGAAGAAATCAAAATGCTTCTTCAGCCGCATCAAAAACTGACCAAGAAACTAGCCAAACAGGTTGAACACGTAACAGAGGTCGTTGTC
>CAYZMZ010000444.1:0-3019 GCA_964479655.1 uncultured Planctomycetaceae bacterium | reverse complement strand
CAGAGTACATCTGTATAAAACTGCCTTGCCCTTGTTGATAATCCAGACTCCGCCGCCAGAACAATTGTTTATCTTGCAGTATCGAATTATAGGAGCCGTGTTTTCCTCCGCAATAATTATTCCATCTCCGTGACTGGTAATAATACAATTTACGATTTCCGGTTCTCCGCCATCTATGTATACCGCAGAGGTACCTATATAATCAAAATTGGAATCGCTGGCAACCTGCTCATTGCACACCGTAACGCCGCTGATTCGTGCGTTTGGGGCAGAAAGATGAATCGCCGCACCGCACCGACCAATCAAAACTACATCGGCCGGATCTCCGGTTGTTCCCATCAAATTAATGTTTTTGTCGATTTCCAGCGGTTTATCAAGATAATACTCACCCGGCTCCAGAGAAATTACATCGTTCTCGGACGCTTCTGCCAAAATCTGCGATAGTTTGTGTTTTGTATCGGTTATATTTAACGTTGAAGACATGATAAGTGTTGTGTAGGGATAAGGGGAAAAAACGAACCTGTTACCAACCATACCTTTCTGATTGTACATAATCCTAAAATCAAATAATAGAGGGGAGAGGCAGATTTTTTCTTTTTTTTCAAATTTTATCTTTATAATGGAAAATTTTATCTGACTTTTACAACAACATTTAAAATTTTTTTCAAATATTCCGTAAAATTGATAAACAGGGCTTGAAAAGTAAAATAAATAGAATATAATGAATGTATCGATTGGGTAAATTCTCCTTTGCAGAATAAGTGTATCTTATTCTGTGCCCGAAAGATAGACTCTGGCTGTTATGTGTGCGTGTGGACAGTCAGCATTCAACCCGCAGCAATTTCATCGAAGTGGTTCTCGATCGGATGCTGCGGGTTTTTTATTGAAATTCCCAAAAACACGATTTCTTATTTTGTCATATCATCTCGATGTATATTCTATTGCCGTTGTAATATAAATCCGCTTGACCTTGTCTATCAATTTTTTTAGCGCAATAATTTGCTTCATTCTCCATTTTTTCTATTTTTATGGTCAAAAAGCATTTATTTCTTTACCCCACTTGTAACAATATGTAAAATAACTAAAATAAGCAATATGGGTTATTGCAAAAAACTTTTATGTTTTTTTGGAATTTTTGTTTCGGCTGAGAATATTTTTGGACGATAATTTAATGTAGATGGTTCCCAAATAAATGTGATGAGCTACAGTATGAGTATATAAAATAAAAATATTCTGTTTAAGTAATCCGGTTGAAAGGAAATTAAATTATGTCCTTAAACTTTCAAGAATGGTTTCCGCTGTCAACTACTGTACCGCCACTACAACCGCAAGGTCCAGCAGGTTTACGTCTTCCTACACTTAAATTTTCTCACCCGTTGCCTTACGGCGCGATTTTACAGGAAGACGGCGTTCAGTTTTCCGTTTTTTCACGTCATGCGGAATCATTAAAGCTGTTACTGTTTGATAAAGTTGAGGATAAAGACCCTAGTTCTGTTTTAACGTTCGACCGAAACGATAACCGCTGGGGAGATATTTGGAGTATGTTCGTTCCCGGCTTGCGCGCCGGTCAGTTATATCAGCTTCAGGCAGACGGGCCTTTTGAACCCTCGCGCGGAATGCGTTTTGATCCAAATTGTCGATTAATCGACCCGTTTTGCAAGGCGTTAGCCGGAAATTTTCAATCTAACTCCGACGGTATCTCTCGTCCGCCCAAATGCGTGGTGATAGACGATTCCTTTGATTGGAAAGGCGATCGGCATTTACGACGCGATTTATGCGATACAATTATCTACGAACTTCACGTAAAAGGATTTACCAAGTCCGGAACGTCCCGTTGCAAGTATCCCGGCACGTATAAAGGCGTCGTAGAAATGATTCCGTACTTAAAGTCGCTGGGTATTACCTCGGTAGAATTAATGCCGATTCATGAGTTCCCCATCAACGGTTCCGACGGACAGCTGCCGCAACGAACCAATTACTGGGGTTACGATACCATGGCGTTTTTCTCGCCTCATCGCGGCTACGCCTACGACCAAACGCCCGGCGGTCAGGTCAAAGAATTTAAGGAGATGGTTCTCTCGCTTCATCAGGCGGGAATTGAAGTTATTTTAGACGTTGTTTTCAATCATACTTCCGAAGGAAACGAAAAAGGACCGACGTTTAGTTTTAAAGGATTGGAAAATCCCGTCTATTATATGCTGGAACCGGAACAGCAATATTACCGCAACTATACCGGGTGCGGAAATACGTTCAACGGCAATCACCCGATTTGTCGAGAACTGATTTTTAATTGTCTGCGATACTGGGTTCATAGCTATCACGTGGACGGGTTCCGATTCGATTTGGCGTCTATTCTCAGTCGAGATAGAAACGGTTCCATTCAATCCAACGCCCCGATTTTAGAGCAGATTGCCGAAGACCCGCTTTTAGCCGATACGAAAATTATTGCCGAGGCGTGGGATGCTGCCGGAGCGTATCAGGTGGGGCATTTTGGTTCCTCCGCTCGCTGGGCAGAATGGAACGGACGGTATCGAGATGACGTGCGCAAGTTCTGGCGTGGAGATCCCGGCATGACAGGGGCTTTAGCGACCCGAATTTCCGGTTCTTCCGATTTATATCAAACCAGCGGACGAACGCCCTATCATAGCATCAATTTTATTACCTCGCATGACGGTTTTACGCTCAACGATTTAGTCAGCTATAATTGGAAGCATAACGAAGCCAACGGGGAAAATAACTGCGATGGAGACAACAACAATTCCAGCTACAATTACGGAATTGAAGGACCGACGTCAGATGAACAAATAGACAAGATTCGTCATCGACAGATAAAAAATTATTTTGCTACCCTGCTTTTATCTCAAGGCGTTCCGATGTTTGTCGCCGGAGACGAAGGCTGTCGAACGCAAAACGGAAATAACAACGCTTATTGTCAAGATAATGACATCTCCTGGATTAACTGGCGCCGCATTCGTCAGAATTTGGAGACGTTTAATTTCGTCCGTACGCTGGTTGAGTT
>CAYZMZ010000443.1:1139-3020 GCA_964479655.1 uncultured Planctomycetaceae bacterium | reverse complement strand
AAGCGCACGGCAAAGCGGTTGGATTGCCCTCTGACGACGATATGGGCAACTCGGAAATCGGGCATAACGCCTTGGGGGCCGGACGCGTTTTCGATCAGGGAGCCAAGCTGGTCAACAAAGCGATTGAAACCGAATCCATGTTTGAAGGCGACGTCTGGAAAACCGCCGTTGAAGCCGGGAAAAACGGACATACAATGCATTTTATCGGTCTCCATTCAGACGGAAACGTTCATTCCAATATATCTCAGCTGTATCCCATGCTTAAAAAAGCGGCGGCAGAAGGCGTCAAAAAATGCCGCGTTCATATTCTTCTCGACGGGCGAGATGTACCTGCCAAGTCCGCGCTGCAGTATATAGAATCTACCGAAAAGTTGCTGGCAGAAATCAATTCCCAGTACAAGGCAGATTTCCGTATTGCCTCTGGCGGTGGACGTATGATCACAACAATGGACAGGTATCAGGCGGATTGGTCTATTGTCGAACGCGGCTGGAAGGCGCACGTTTTAGGAGAGGGACGTCCCTTTGATTCGGCCGCCAAAGCGGTTCAAACTATGTACGACGAAGACGCCAAGGCAACCGACCAGTATCTTCAGCCGTTTGTTATTACCGAAAACGGAAAACCCGTTGGAACGATAGAAAACGGCGATTCCGTCGTCTTTTTCAACTTCCGCGGCGACCGCGCGATTGAAATTACCATGGCTTTTGAGGGCGATGCCGCCTTTAATAAATTCGATCGAATTCGTGTCCCGGAAGTATACTATGCCGGTTTGATGCAGTACGATGGCGACTTGAAACTGCCCAAAAACTTCCTGGTTAATCCGCCTAAAATCGACAGAACGTTCTGCGAATATTTATGCGATCAGGGAATCAAAATGTTTGCTATTTCCGAAACGCAAAAATTCGGGCATGTAACCTATTTCTGGAACGGAAATAAATCGGGATACATCAATCCTGAAATGGAAACCTATCACGAAATTCCCTCTGATAAAATCGAATTTGATAAAGCCCCTAAAATGAAGGCGATTGAAATCACCGATTGGACGATCGATGCTTTGGAATCGGGAAAATTCAAATTCGGACGTTTGAATCTAGCCAACGGCGATATGGTCGGTCATACCGGTAACATGGCAGCGGCGGTCGAGGCGGTAGAAACGGTAGATACCTGCGTCGGACGGATGCTGGAAGAAATCAAAAAGCTCGGCGGAGTTGCCTTGATTACCGCCGATCACGGTAATTGCGATGTAATGTGGACGGAAAAGAACGGAGTTCGCTCTCCCAAAACCGCTCATACGCTCAATCCGGTTCCGTTCTGTATTTACGATCCGAACTATCAGGGCGAATACGATTTATCTCCCGCCGCCAAGGATACCGTTAATAAGCCGGGATTATCCAACGTAGCGGCTACGGTAATGAATTTGCTCGGTTATCAAGCTCCGGAAGATTATCGCCCGTCCTTGATTGAGTTTAAAAAATAAATTTTCCCGATTACATTTGACATAAATCAAAAAATGGTGTATAATACAGGGTATGAACAAGTCGTTATCCGATTACCAAGCCGTTTCTTTGATTTATGCCGATAGTTACAGTTTGCTGTTTCGCGGGCATAAAGCAAGTATTCAACCGTCTCCTGCTGACGAGGTTTTAATTCGTCAGTGGGTTGAGCCGCATTTGTTTTCTGACGATTGCCAAAAACGGATGGATATGTACGCGATAACCTGCAAAAAAAGTACCGGCTTGGCAAAATTACTCAGTTTTGATTTTGCGAGCGGTCGGTATATTTTCGAGCCGTTTAGCTGCTCGCTGTCCGAACATAGCCGATTTTTGGAAGACGGTTCGCCGGTCTGGGAACGGGCTTGGCATGACGCTTGTATCGCTCTGTTA
>CAYZMZ010000443.1:0-1129 GCA_964479655.1 uncultured Planctomycetaceae bacterium | reverse complement strand
CCAATTATCTTAATCACGGTAATTTAACGGAACACAGTTTCTATTTTAAAAAAGACGGTCAGCTAAAAATCGGCGGTATTTTCCCTTATTTTAACGATAATTTCAAGGAAACCTCCGCAGATAAAACGCGTCCGGCCCAAGGTCGGAATTTTCTGGAGCGTGAATTTAAGAAAGATATTACCGCGCTATGTAATATCTTCTTGTCTGAACCATACAAGAGTTTGATTCCGCCTGAAGATTCCGCTGATGCGGTTGGTTTGCTCAACGGTAAAATTACGCTTGAACAAGCCAAGCAATATGCGGTCGAACGATTTATTATCAACGAAAAAGTACGTCAGCAGCGAGAGCAAACGGCGTTGCAAAGAGCGTTAAATGAAAAAATCCATGCGGACGCCAAACAGCGGAAAAAGCCGATTTTTCTTATCGCTTCAACTATTTGCGGCTTGATTATTTTAGCGGTAATCGGAGGCAAATACTATCTGGATAGTACCAAGCCGTATATTCCCGCTTTGCCGTCGGACGACCCGCGAGCGAAAATCCGCATGTCGGAAATCAACAATAATTTTATGAACGAATCCGAAAATTTGATTCGGGTAAAAACGCCGGAGGTATTGCCGGGCAGAGAAATTTCAGACGATATAAAAGCGCCTCCGCGTCTTACGGCCGCGCCGGAGAAAAAGTATTTTGTCGGACGCGTTGTCGCTGTTATGGGACCGCAAATAGATGTATTCAATCCCAACGAGCAAAAGAAAATCAGTTTTATTATGGATGACGAAACGAAAGTTATTTATGCCGACGGCTCGGTACGACGTCAAACAGAAATCCATATTGCTCAAGAGTTGGAAATAGAATACGAGCCTGGATTCGGCGAGGAAAAAGCCTATATTTATACCATCCATCTACAGGAATAATCGCTTTTTCGATGACCTCAATTATTTCCCCCCCCCGTTCCTTCTCAGAAGTGTGATTTCTTTATTGACGGATGTAACTATATGTACAATATGTCAGCAACGGTTAGTGAGGATGCACCGGTCTGATACCAGACGGTTTGGCTATCGCTTGTTGCCGAAAAATTGTGCGGCGTTGTAATTACATGTATACTTCTGTATAATACAGTATTCAGTTGGTC
>CAYZMZ010000442.1:1605-3022 GCA_964479655.1 uncultured Planctomycetaceae bacterium | reverse complement strand
GTAAATCAACGCCCTATTAACCATTACAAGTTTTTAGGACTTATCCCCCCGATTTCAAATGTCCAACAAATAGAACAGGCGTGTAATCAGCGTCGAGAGTTGTTTCAAAAAGAACTCCTTGGTATACATGGGGTTGAAGCTCAGATGATGCTGGGGGTACTTAAAGACGTTTCGGATACCCTCCTAAATCCTGTCAGAAAAGAGGCTTACGACAAAAAACTATTCAGCAGTACCAACGTTGCTCTGGATACAAAATTTGAACCTGGTCATATTATCGGGCAATACGAACTTCTTTCTCTTCAAGATAAAAGCAATTCCGGTATTATCTGGAAGGTAAAAAACACTTCATCGGGGAAAATTTTTCTGATGAAAATTCTGCCTAAAAAAATGGCGCAAAGACCAGAGGTAGCCAAGCGATTTCTGCGCGAAATTCAACTTGCCTCGCAGTTAAATCACGAAAATATCGTCTCCGCTGTAGATTCGGATTCCGAAAGCGATCCGTTGTATTATGTTATGCCCTGCCAATCGCTGGTCAGTTTAGAAGAATTATGCCGGAAAAAGGGCTTGCCTTCCGTCGATACGGTTTTGGACTACATCTGTCAGGCGGCAAGAGGATTGGAATATTTACATTGGAAAGGTATCTACCACCGCAATATTCGTCCCGACGTTTTATTTATCGACGAAAACAACAACGTTAAAGTAGGCGGATTATTGACCGCTAAAATGGAAAATAATCTTTTGCTGGACGGCGATTTTGACGAACAGCTTACTCAAGACGGTCAGATGTTGGGTGCGATCGACTACATGGCTCCCGAGCAGGCGATTAATGCGGCCAAGGCGGATCGCCGTTGCGATATTTATTCTCTGGGTTGTACGATGCACTGGTTACTGTCCGGACGTCCGGTTTTCAATATTAAAGAATCTTTAGCCCGCAAAATCATGGCGCATCAAAAAACGGCAATTCCGGATTTATCCCATATCAGGGGCGATATTCCCCCCGCTTTAGATGCTGTTTTTCATAAAATGCTGGCGAAAAAGCCTGAAGATCGTTATCAATCCATGAAAGAGGTTATCGAAGCGATTACCGAGGCACGAAAATCCTATACGATTTTTGGGAAAATTCCGTTTTGGGCAAAAATTACCGTTGCCTGCGTTTCAACTGCTTTATTGGGAGTAATAATATATTTACTGATCAAATAAAGAAGTATTTTGTACTTCCTGATATTCATTTTGATTTCCTTAATACCAGCGAGCATTTTATTCCCGTTCGGTATGAGGTCATGCTTGACCAAATTCTCAAAAACAGTGCTTTTTCCGAAGAACTTGAATGGCGATTGTATATTAATATGAATAAATCAAATATTAATAGCGGAAATGAAAATGAATCAATTGTGGACTATGAGGAAAATTTGTCATT
>CAYZMZ010000442.1:1370-1595 GCA_964479655.1 uncultured Planctomycetaceae bacterium | reverse complement strand
AACAGGAACAGGCTGATTTGAGATTTTTGGGACAGATGTTTCAAGAACATTATCATTTTGATTACCATCAAAGTTATTTGAGTCTCAAGGCGGCTTTTGCCCCTTTTAATCCCGATCAGGAAACGATTTTTGAACCCGAGTATTCCGAGGCAGAAAAACAGCAATTCCGCCAAACGCTGGTTGCGGGAATTCGTCGATTTTTACAAATTAGCAATTACAATCAGC
>CAYZMZ010000442.1:0-1360 GCA_964479655.1 uncultured Planctomycetaceae bacterium | reverse complement strand
ATATACATGATTACCTACGAAAAGTTAACAAACGGACTTTACACAATCGCTGAAATGAGCGCAAACCATTCCGGCAAACTGGAACATGCTCTGGCGATTGTTCACGCCGCGCACGACGCTGGCGCAGATTGTCTGAAAATTCAAACCTTCGGCAGTTTAACGCTCCAGGTTGATACCAGTAAATTTGATTCTTTTGACGTTTTTTATCGAGGCGTTCGCGAGGCGGAAGTTACAGATCGGTTTTTGTATTTCTGGAAACACCAAAGAAAAACCGTCCGAATTAGCCGCGTGTTTGTTCTGGCGGAATATAAATCGGAATGGGGAAACAAAATTATCGCCAAGCAGTTTCGCGATGTTTTGGTAGAAAATCTAAAAATTGTGGCTCCAGAAGTAAAATTACTACTTCCTCTGTTTGATCGGTTTAAAATTGGCGGAACGGTTATTGGCAGTATCGTCTGTTCGTTGGTTAAAATAATCAAAACGCTGGCTTTGGGACTGGTCTATTCGTTTTTTGTAATCAGTGCCTTTTTGTTACTATGGGCGTTTAAGGGAATTTTTGGATTTTTTAATTCCCGAACGCGCTGTATGCAGATTTTTTCCAGTAATTTATACCATAACAGTTTATCCAACAACGTCGCTGCGGTTAGTTTATTGGTCGATCAGGCGGAAACGCAGGAAGTAAAAGAAGCTTGGCTGGGCTATTATATGCTTTATCTGCATAAAGACGAAGCCTATACTGCTGAACAATTAGACGCCGAAGTCGAAAAACTGCTGGAAACATCGTTTCAGTTTAAAATTGATTTTGAGGTAGAAGACGCCATCCGTAAACTGCTTGAAAAGGGACTAATCAGCGAAATTCATACCGACGGACAGCCTGACCGATACCGTGTTTTGATTCCTATCCAAGCCGCCTTAAAACGTCTGGACGCCATCTGGGACGCCATTCATAGCCCTTGATTTGACAATTACCTCTCGGAGATTTCCGATTGGCGATTTTCAGTTGGGGGATTTCCTTCAAAAAACTCTTTGGTAATCTGAAAACTCGGTAAGCCCAAAAAGAGGTAATCTGAAAACGCTCTTCGATAACCAACTAAAGGGACTTTTTCTCTGTCCTTTTGAGAATTACAATCCCTCTTTCGCTGTAAGCAACCTCAAGCCAGCCGGATTGCAGAGCGTTTTTGAATATATCCATGGAAAACTCCCGGCTATAGCCGTATCCGGTTGATCGATATCGCGCTATTTCGTTGAGATTAATAACGATTAGCGGCGGAATCGTTTTGCGATCTGCCAGTTTCGATTTAAGACAGTCTATTTGCTCCTGCGAGTTAAAGCAGACGGCGTATTGAATCGGAATCGGCCA
>CAYZMZ010000441.1:0-3023 GCA_964479655.1 uncultured Planctomycetaceae bacterium | reverse complement strand
TGAAGATAGTGATAGTCCCTTTACTTCCGCCTACCCAACCACCGTAACGCTGGGGACAGGAACAAATACTTTTACGCTCAAAACGCTAACCGGATCAACGTCAGGGCAAACGGGTGGATTGACAATCAGCGGACGTAAAGCGAACGCCCCGGAAGATGCAACAAAAGGTAACACACGTATCGGCAGTATTATGTCGATTCCCGCAGGAGGAACGTTTGTGTTACAAGGAACATTGGATTCCAACAATAAACCGACAACAACCGACTTGCGTGTTGCGACTAGTATAAACTGCACTACAAAAAATACCAGTTACGGCACATTAGATTTATCCGAAGCCGCATCCTCCACCATGACGCTTAATAATTTGGTTATCGCCTATCGTAGTGGTAATTCAAGCAGCGGGAATTGGAATAAAGGCTGGGACAGTGCCGCAAATGGAAAAGTGATACTCGGCAGCAATGCTACAATTACGGCCGAAAATATTTTAATGTCCTATAAAACAGCGGTCAACAGTGCGAATAAAAGTACCGAACCCGCAATTTCTCTGTTCCAGGTTGGAACGGCAGACAGTCCGGCAACAGGAAGTTCAATTACTACCGGATATTTGCGTATGGGAAACGACTGGGGATTTAAGCTGGATTCAAGTGGTAACGTTACAACAACGCCGCTGGACAATGCTTTATCCCATTCAACAATTAATCTTTCGGGCAATACCTCATTGAGTGTTTCCAATTACATGGTAGCTCGAGGGGATGCCGCTTTTTATTCAGGAACCGGAACGATTTACACGCAATCGCTATGGATAGGATACGATCAAAATTCAACATCGACCGATAATAAAAGCATCAAGACGAATTTTTATGCGTCTGGAGATAATTTTTCCATCGGGTCTGGAATCCGTAAAGTTGAATCAACAACCAACGGCGTAACGACCGTAACGACCTTGGGCGATGTCTTTTACGTCGGAGCCGAAACAACGATTTCAACTTCAACAGTCGCGACGGACATTTTGGTTTCAAACGCCTATTTCGCACCTGCGGAAAGGTCTGGGGAAGCGACAGCGGGAGTAACTAACCTTACCATCAACGTAGATCGTATTAAAATTGGTGCTTTGGGTTTGGACGACAGCACAAACATGGTATCCGTTGGACACTTATCAATGGCGACCAACAATACCGTTACCGCTTCTTACGTTTTGGTGGGAGAAAACTCAGTCTCCTTCTCCGGAGCGGTTTCCAGTATCGAATTAGGCGAAGGCACGAATGTTTTTCACACTCACGATATCGTTATCGGCTCCAATAAATCGGACGGTATCTATACTCCCGAAACCGGTATTACGTCAGCCTCTGCGATGACTATTCGGGGAGATAAAACGGGAACATTTACCCTTGACGGAGACCCTAAATACTCCGATACGTCCGACAGAACAAAATCAAACCTCACAATTGCATACGATGGCAGTACGGTAACAACCGATAACAACAGTGTGGGTCTGGTTGATTTATCCAACGCAAAATCCGTCAATATGAATTTGAATCAACTGTATATTGCAGTAGGACAAGTGGGGAGTAATTCTGTTATTGCCGGCTCGTTATCGTTGGGAGATAATGCAACGGTAACCGCAGATGTTTTTAAAATGGCAGTGGCAACAGGAGTGGAAACAACCAATAAAAACTACGGTCGAATTATTCTGGGAGGAAACTCAACCTTAACTGTTTCCGGCGATTGGACGATGGGAACAGATGCGGACAATTGCACAACGAATGTTGATATTGGCGATGGCAGTGATGCGGTCAATACCTCCGCAGGAGGAACGATTACCGTTGCGGGAGCGGCTGCGATTACCGGATACTCTACTTTACACATGAATAAGGGAACCTTAAACGTTGCTGGTCAATTTGATTTAGGAACAGATACCGGCAACGGTCATTCGGTTGTTAATATGGTAAACGGGTCCAAGATGATTGTCGGGGGAGATATTGATATTGACGGAGGGGCAACCATTACCATTACAGACAGCGATGTTCATGCGGCAAGTATTGTTTCAACGCCTTCAGCAGATAAAGATAAAACCATTCTGACCGTTTCAGGCGATTCACACCTGTTGGCGGAAACTATCAAACCCCTGGGTGAATCGGAGGTTAATATAAATGGCGGCTTGGTTGAAGCAATCAACGCGGATGTAACCGGTACGATTACCGGCTCTTCCAATACCACCTTTAAGATTTCCGGTGGGCATGTGATTGCAGACAATATTGATGTAGTTGTGGGTCAGGGCGAGACGGCATTTACCGGAAACTTCGAATTTTCGGGAGGTAGACTGTCTTTGGGAAGTTTTGTTGAAAACGCGGCTGCGTCTTTTGCCTTAAAATTAAAACAAACCGGAACGTCGGTTTTGGCTCCGGGATATGACTCCAACGGCAATGTGGGAAAAGAAGGAATGATTTTCAAGGGAGAAACCCGAATCCATGGAAATTATGTTCTCGACAGCGGTTCTATTGAGTTGGATATTACCTCCGCTATAGACCGGGATAATGTCTATGTAAACAAAGGAACAGCAACCGGAAATACGGGTACGGCAAACCTTTCCAGCTCCGACAATGTCGCAATCAAGATTATTTCGTCCTCTTCATTGGAACAAATCGCAGAAATGCTTAGTTCTGAAGATACGGTACTAAACGGCAGTAATGTCAATATAACTAAGTATGCTATTCCGTTACTGTATGCGGATGACTTTCAGCTTGACTCCGCTTCGGCAGATAACGATGCCTGGACTGTGTGGGGACGAGCGCATGTACTCGGTTTAATCGGCGATATAGACGACTGGTACTTTGAGGTGTACGATCTGACAACCGATTCAACCAGTCAACAGTCGATGGAAACAACGCTGGATACACTCGCCTTTACTATGGCCGAGGCCAGCCAAGACGGTATCTTACTAGCTCAAGCAAGCGCTTCGTCCGATACCAAATACGTCTTACGAGCGTATAAAACGGTTATTATAGATGTTCCGGAACCTGCAA
>CAYZMZ010000440.1:1566-3023 GCA_964479655.1 uncultured Planctomycetaceae bacterium | reverse complement strand
ACTTACATTTCATTTCTGAAATCGTTTTCAGTCAAAGAAAACAAATATTTAGTGGTTATATATACAGTTTTTATGTCGTTGATTGAACGAGGTATTTATTTTCAAAAAATCGCCTGAAATTCGCTCAAGATAAAAAGTTAATCATTGCAACTGCTTATTTCGTATTATCTTAAAGAGATATTTTTATTTTAGAGATTACAATGATATTCTTCATTTAGATACATCGTACTACTCGAAAAAATGAAATTTCAAAATTTACCCCTTGAAGAATTGGATTCCGATGTTATAATACGTCATGTTGAGTTTGGGAAATACGTCAAATGTATTTGAAATGTATTTTAACTTCCACCCAAAATTTGTGAAAAGGCAAAAAATGAATCGAATCAATCGTCGCTCAATGATTTCCGCAGTAGGCTTAGCAGCCTTGGGAATGACGTTAACCAATCCTGGTGTTGTTTCTGCTGAAGAAAAAACGGCTTCTAAAAAGCCCTGTAGCAGAGAAAAAAAACCGCTTGTTTTCAAAAATGAGGATTTTTATACCGATGGTAAATTCGATGAAGAAAAAGGAAAAGATGCAATCGTTGCCTTGTGCCGCTACTTTCATTTTCCCATGTTTCCCGGTTTCAGAGATAAACTTTGGGTTTCCGACTACGGCACGGGTCATTTTACCGAATTAGGACTTGCCTGTACCGGTTACTGCAACAACGATAAAGACGTGTTGGGTCAAACCTTCATGCTTCAGGATTTATTCCTATTACCCGGTCAAATGCTCCCCGAACACTGGCATTTAAAGGGTGAAGGAATTGCCGTTAAAAACGAAGGTTGGGTTGTTCGTTGCGGAAAGTCGTTTATTGTCGGAATTGGTGAAGATAACTTACCCAAAGACCTCGTAATTCCGTCCTGCCACATGAATGGAACCGTCGAAACCAAGCATGGTCAGTGGGCGACAGCCGGTCAGTACGTTCAGTTAGCCAAAGTTGAATCCAAACATTGGCAGCTGGCTGGACCAGAAGGTTGTATTATCAGCGAAGTCGCCAACCTGCATACGAACAGTGCCGTCCGCCATAATGACAAGGCGATCAACGCATTTTTCCTAAAATAAGTTGCATAAAGTTAATTTCGGATATATTCCGGTTCATTATGCGGTGGTTTTATGTCTGAAATGGCAGAAGATATAAAAAAGTCATAAAAAAACCGGAACTTTATTCGCCCTCCTATCGTATCTAGTTGAATAGGAATGATCAACTATAACGAAGGAGGGAAAATAGTTCATGTTATTTGGCTTTGCATGGTCAAAAAACAAAACACCCTACCCTCCTTTCGCACGTAACTGAAAGGGAATGGTCAGCCGCAGCGGAGGAGGGACTTTAAACATTGTTTTGCGCTACAATAAGTTAGTGTTACAAAACACCCTACCCTCCTTTCGCACGTAACTGAAAGGGAATGGTCAGCCGCAG
>CAYZMZ010000440.1:0-1466 GCA_964479655.1 uncultured Planctomycetaceae bacterium | reverse complement strand
TCCTTTCGCACGTAACTGAAAGGGAATGGTCAGCCGCAGCGGAGGAGGGACTTTATTTACTGTTTTGCGCTACAATAAGTTAGCGTTACAAAACACCCTACCCTCCTATCGCACGTAACTGAAAGGGAATGGTCAGCCGCAGCGGAGGAGGGATTTTATTTACTGTTTTGCGCTACAATAAGTTAGCGTTACAAAACACCCTACCCTCCTATCGCACGTAACTGAACGGGAACGATCAGCCGCAGCGCAGGAGGGATTTTATTTTTAAACATAACGCATATTTTTTATTAGGTATACTGTTTCTACTTGACTTTTTCCAGTTCGCATAGCGAACATCAGTCGTTTCATTTCGCCCTGATCGGCAAAATACGGATTTAGTTCAACTTATTGGGCGAAATCAAAACGACGTCAAGAGGAAAACACAAGTAGTCATAGTATAATCTTAGCGTCCTATATAGACCGGGAATTTTTGTGGTCTATAAATGTTATCAAAGTCTGTTATTGATAAAGGGAGAAACATAGTAGAGCGTAAATATCAGAGGATTATTGTTATCTGTTTATTTTTCAATTATTTTTTATATAGTTTACTGTAAGTTGATGATTCGTTTAAAGAGATGTTCGCAATCGAAGCCAACTCAAATGAGCATTTCATCAACACGCCTATTGTGATGAATTAGTTTTGAACCGTTATAGTATGAGTACGTGATTTTTTCTATCGACGCCGTTTTGATTTCCGCCCGCTAATCAAACATACCCCCTATTTTACCGAGATTAGGACGAATAAAATGGCTTGGTTTATGAAAGAATAAACCGGAAAATTTCAAGTAGAATCTACTATATAATCGGTCAGACTACCCGAGCGTCTTCCTCCTGTTACCAGGCGGAGATTTTTCTGTTGTTGTATTAGTATTATTTTTCCGTATACGCCGAATTGTCTCCCTTCATTTTTAGAAGGGACAGGGACATATTCGCGCTTTACAAAACGTAACAGAAAGGAAACGATGAACTTTTTCGATGGGTAACGCCGGACGAAAGGTTATACTATCACTACGTGATTTTTTCTTCTTGACGCCGTTTGGATTTCGCCCCCAGAATTAAACAAAGTGTTGTTACATCCATTGGGACAAAATGAAACGACTGATGTTTTTTATTCAAACCGGAAAAAGTCAAGTGGAACCAGTATATATCTTAAGGGTTAGTTTCATTAGATGCTCAATTTGACAACCGAACACCGTTCGTTCTCCTTTACTTATAGTTGAGGGAGAAATCGTCAAAAATAGAGCAAAAAGTAATTGATTTGTTATTTGTTTGTTAATCTCAATGTAAAGGAATTTGATTATGATTATCGATGACGGAATTTTAAGAAAAGACGCATCTGATTTTTCCATGGGTGGTTATACGTATGCCTTCGACGAACCGCCTATGATGAATTTTATGCCCTGCCTCAATCAACTGGGCTATTGCGT
>CAYZMZ010000439.1:0-3023 GCA_964479655.1 uncultured Planctomycetaceae bacterium | reverse complement strand
GGTACACTTGTTTTACTACAGAATTTATTTCCGGAATACTGCCCAACTCCGATACGTCTATCAACTGTTTTACGGTCTGACTGGAAGGATTAACCGCAACCAATCCCGTGGGTAAATCGCTGTCGGCAATTCCTGCGTTTTTCCGATCGGATTTATCAAACAGTCTTCCCGCAATAGCCTGCGCGGCAGCTTTAACTCGCGTTGATAATTCTTGCTGAAAATCCGAAACGGCTTGCTGAAAATCGTCTTTTTTTACAACGGATTGATTGATTACCTCCCATTGCTCGATAATTGAATCTTTGGGGTTATAACCGGCAATTACCGCCGCAATTGATTCCAACTTACTCACCGATACAATTTGTCCAGCAGTAGAATAATATCGACTCCAACGAGAAAGCGGATTAATCCAGCCCTTTTCCATCTGACGGGTTAGAAAATTATACGAATATTCATCCGGGGAAAAATCCGCTTCCTCCCCGGAATAAGCGGTATTGTTAAAATACGTACTTATCGAACTGAAATTCCCTAAAATGGAACCGAACTGATTCGAATTCAAAAGCAGTTTGCCCATCTTGTTATCCAAATCAGACAACGGTTTCGGTTGCTGTACAAACGTAGCGGCTAACGAATAATCCGTATCCCCATTTTTCGCCAGAATCTCCGGCAATCTAAACATTTCCTGAGAACTTTCCAAGTCCATCGGCTTGGCAGATAACGCGGGAATCGAATTGCCGTCCAGCCCCGTCCAGTTAAACTTCGATTTTTCCCGCATCGGAATTTCCAACGTATCAAAAGTACAGTATAGAACGCCGTCCAAATGAAGACGTTTGAGCAATCCCGGCAGCAACGGCGTTAACCCGTTGGATAGCCGTCCGAACAATTTCATATTTAATCCGGTAAGCTGTTTATATTTATATAACGCATCGTACAGACGATCCAATATTCCTTCCAAGGGCATCATCGGCAACGGCGATTCGATATATTCGCCGCTGATAAGCGTAAGATTATTTTGCTGAAGTAATTTCAGTAAAACAGCAAACGATTCGGGAAACTGCTGAGAATACTTCTCCAACATCCTCCCCGACATAAAAAGACCAACAGGAATCGAACTCCGATTCGGCGAATCCTCAATCTCGGTACTCAAACCCGCATCCATGCTATTTTCGGTATTCGCAGTATTTTCGGCATCCGCAGCCTTCGCCGTATCCGTTGTATTCACGCTATTCGCGGCATCGATTTGTTCAATCAGTTTGGACAAATTTTCAAACTCGCGGGTACTGCTAACCACGGCAAAATCCAACAAATAATTTTCGGTTGGAAAATAGTACTCTTTACTTTGTAAAATAATATCGGCGCAGGCTTGCAGTTCAGCCGTCATCTGAGCGATATTTCCAATCTGAATACTTTCGGCGGCAGACTTAAAATGCGTAAACAAATTATCGCTATCCATAAAACTTGTATAACGTAACCGTCGGGTAACCATTTCAGATAAAAAAAACGAAAAAGCAAGCGAGTAAAACTGAAACGTTAGATTCGATTTCTGTAAGTCTGAAATTGGATTCAGACAATTGGAATTAGACTCTACCTCCGATTTGAGTTCAGAATCGGTTTGCGAATCTATTTGTGAATCGGTTTGCGAATCGGTCTTCAATTCTACCGCCGAATCGGTTTCTGATTCCGACTTCAGTTCCGAATCCGCTACAGTTTCTGATTCCGACATCAGTTCCGCCGCTTTTTCCGGATTAGAATTACTTTCCGTCTCCGAGTCATTTGGTATCGGTTCTGAATTTTCGGATTCTTTTTCTTTTAGAGCAATCAGATTCTGTTTAAATATTTCAATCAGTTCATCGACCGACTGCTTGCCGAACTCAACCACCTCGCACCCGTCCACGCGGCGATCGTCCAGCCAGGTATAATCAGCTCCGTAGACGAAATCGGGCATAACAATCAAGCTATTTTTAGGATTCTCCGCCGGCGTATATCCAGCAATCCATTGAGGCAATTTATCCGCCAGCAACAGCACCTGAGGATTAAACGCCGCCAGCCAAGCGGACATAATTTGCTCGCCCTCGCCGTCGGGACCGGTCAGGCTAAAGTCATCTAATTCATAACACGGCAAAATTAAATATAGGGAAGGCATAGTATTTCTTTTTGGGGATAGAAAAATGCGTCAAACAACGGTCAGAATACTTATTATACTCAAACCGATAAGACTTTCAAGGCGGGAAGCCAAACACAATATTTATCCACCCCGATTTCTGCCGTATTTCTATACTATGACCACACGATTTTTTCACTCGACGCCGCTTTGATTTCGCTCAATAAACAGGGCGTAATCCGTATTTTATCAATTATACTAAGACTAGTTGATTTTTTCCTATTAACGCCGTCGATTTCGCCACAGTACGAATAAAAACTCCCTGTTTTATCGATTAAAGCGAAACGCAACGGCTGGAATCCGATAATACAAGTCGAGAAATTTCAAGCGAAACAAATAAACATACATTCATATCATTCCACCGTTTGAGAATCGCTGGTATTAAGCTGTTTTAGCAACATCTCGACGTTTTCCTTCGGCTGCTGAGGCAGTATCAACGCGAAACCGCAAAAAACTACTACGCTGACAAAGGCCGGATAGAACAAAATCGCCCCCATTGTCGTCGGAGTTCCCGAATACAGAAGCATCGGAGCACCGTATTCGAGGAAGAAAAACGTCCCCATCCCCACTAAAGCCGAGCTAATCGCGGCTGCGGGTCCGCATTTTCGGAAACAATAAAACAAGCCGAAAACCAACGGGACGGAAATCGGAGCGATCAAACCAGAAAACCATTTGATTACCAGCCCTACAATTCCGCCAAAAAAGCCGCTGTTAAGAGCAATTACAATCGTTACCGCCGTAAAAACAAACGATACCGTTCGAGCAAACCAAAGAGGCGTCTGTCCATTTTCATCGGTTAATTTATTATTAACAAAACCTAATTTCATAATACTACTGGGGGAAAAATACGGCTGGCAGCCTCTTC
>CAYZMZ010000438.1:0-3043 GCA_964479655.1 uncultured Planctomycetaceae bacterium | reverse complement strand
CTATTCAATTCGCGCTTCCGGATTACCCCGGCTTGACGCTAAACTTATTCCTCCTGAATTTTCCCGGTTTGCATAACAAACCTCAGTCGTATCATTTCGCCCTAATCGATAAAACAAAGGGTTGTTTGATTTTTTTGGGGGCAAAATCAAAACGACATCAAGAGAAAAATTCAAGTAATCATAGTATAATACCTTTTTTTCAGAATTATAAAAGGGGGTCAGATATTCACCCCCTAAATTACGCCGACTTGACAATCGATTTTGCCATTTTCCGGATTTGAGATATACTGATTCCACTTGAAATTATCCGAGCTTATCTTACCATAAACCAGACGTTTCATTTCGCCCCGATCAACAAAACAACAGGTTGTTTGATTCTGGTCAGGAGAAATCAAAACTGGGTTCAGCACTGATTTTATATTTCATCCATCATAACATGTACATTTGTATCCATACTGAAAAATATCGTTTATTTGATTACATAGTTCAAAGCCGGTAAGTAGCCAAAGGGAGGCTGTTTTGACCGCGGCTTGCCGTTGGAATCCTGAATCTGCCACAAATGACGAAATTCGATAATCAGATTTCCTGTTGTCGGAACCTTTTGTCTATCGGTTATTTTTATCGTAGCGGTAAGAATCATGCCGTCAAAATTAACATCCTCCATTTCGAAACCGGAGCATTCGGGAGAAATTTGAAAAACATCGGTTTTCGACATCGCTTTCCTTCGCGGCGACGATTTCGATTTCGATTTCGGATTATCCGCATACTTCTCTACCCCTAATTCCAGACGAGCTTTTCCCTCGTTAAATTCAAGCGGAAGAGGAGATAAAACTTCAAATCCCGGTTGACGTCCGTTTTTAAACTCCGCCGTTAAACCGTCTGCGGGCATAAAATGATGATAGATAAACGCCTGTTCTTTATCTTCAACAGCAATAACAGGACGTACAATATCAGTATTATTCCAGGTCGATTTACCGACAAGCTGAATTTCTTTAGACGGAAAAACGTTTTTTCCCTCCTCATTCTTTTCGCCCGTCGGCCAAAATTTCTCATCGGCACTTATTGTCATCAGCACCTGATTCTCTCCCGGAGGAATCACTCCGCCCTGAATTGACAAACCGGGTTGATTATCTGCGGGCAGAATTTCTATCGCCCCGTCAAAACCATTTTGACGAACAACGCCAATTTTCAGCATCGTGGTTGCGTTTCCAAAGGAGATCGCCGTCGATTGACAATACAATAAAAACCGGGGCTGAACTTCGGAAACGCTCAATCGATAAATATCTTCGGGATTTTCGGTCTGATACGCTCCGTAAACACGAACCGTATATTTTCCATCGGAGGGCAATTGAACAGAAAACATCGGATCGCTATGATGCGTTTGAAGTCCAAAATTCGGACCTTTACTATCGGCGCGGTCATCATTTTGAGCCATTATTTTACCGGAAGAATCAAGCAATTCCAACTCCGCATCCAAGGTTGATTCCAAAGACTGGGCAGTAATATCACAGGAAATTTTTTGATCCTTTTTTCCCTCAAAGGTAAAACAATGCGCCTGTCCGGGGGGCAGTTTGCCAAATACTACCGCAGGTATCGGAATTGATTGCCCTGACGATTTTTGCGCCTCGCGGTCGGCTTGGACTGTCGGGAACGATTCGATCGTATATTTCACCGGTCTGACAAGGGGGATTTTGTTCAGATTGTCAATTGTTCCCGTGATAACTCCATCCGTATTTTCCGAACCTGCTGACAAATCCAATTTATCGATTCTTATCGTATCAACAGGCAGATTAACACCGAACACGGCAGCCTGAAAAGACGTTCCCTGCTGCCCTCCCATCGGATAGATGGAACGGACAAAGGGAATCGCTCCGGCATAAATTCGATAAACGAAATCCGCTCGTCCGCGATATAAGGAATCCCGAATTTCTACCGTATACATTCCATCCTCTGGAATACGGGTTATTAAACACGGATCCGGCTCAAATTTGTATGATTGACTGTATCCCAGCGATTTACCCTGACTGTCGTATAAAGTAATCAAGGGTTGAAACCAGCCGGGCACTGCGTCCGCCAAATAGGGCGATAAATATCGACCGCGAACATAAAGAACGATCGTTTGTCCCTTTTTCGCCTGAAACTTAAAATAGTCGGTATCTCCGGCATAAATCTGACCGTTAAACACGGCAGGAAGTTCCGCGACCGGTAATTCGGCTGCTGCCCAATAATATTTCTGTTTATCCTTCCAAATAAACGGATTAACACTGGAATCATCCGGCTCCAATTCCATAATTTCCTTATATGGACTAATTTCAAACGTAACAGGAGAAAGCGTTTTACCGGGAATCCTTATATACATTTGTCTACTTCCGACAGACGCATTGGAATCGATATTAATCTCAACCAGCAATCCCTGATTTATCGACTCCATCGGCCGCCTGTCAGGACGATTGGAAAAATATTCATAATAGACCATTTGTACTGTTTTATCAGACGGCGAATCTACCATCTGCCTGAAAAGCGGAAATCGCCCGCAAATTTCCTCGTCGGTCAGATAGGCTTTTTCGTCTGCGGTCATACCGGGATCTTCTTGACGCTGTTGACGCAATTGAGAAATCTGCTGCCGCAACGAGGAACGATTTTCCGGCGGCGCGTCTAAAATCGATTTTTCTTCTTCATATAATCGCAAAGACGGCTTGCGCTCTTCTTCGGTATTCATAACAAGTTTTGAATACGACTGAACAATATTCCCCGTAACTCCAGAACCGGAAAAAGACACGCTTTGCGCCTTGACTAACTGTCGTCCGCCGACAAATACGCGAATCGTTGTTCCCTGCTGTCCACCCGCAGGATAAACAAATCCAACTTGTTGGCTATACACACATGAACACGTTATTATTACAATCAATGCCATGTATAGACATATTTTCACGGTATAAATTGCTTTATTTTCAATTTTGATCATAATATAATCCTTGTCTGTTTCGGTATTGGTTTTTCAATAATTGTTGTTTCTATTCTTAAAATAATTCGCTCAGCCACC
>CAYZMZ010000437.1:0-3046 GCA_964479655.1 uncultured Planctomycetaceae bacterium | reverse complement strand
TGTCCATTGGAATAATTGGGCCTAACGATTCGTCGGTAGAATCTATGCTGGCGTTAAGAGAACTAGCTGAAAAGTTACGAAATGAGTTGATTCAATTACCTAAAATTTCTCTGGTCAATTTAGTAGGAACAAAAGACTACCAAATCGATATAGAGGTTTCCGAAGATACCTTGAGGGCATACGGAACCTCTTTAGACGCGATTGCCTCAACCGTCAAGGCGGAAAATTGCCAAACTCCCGGCGGTACGATTCGTGCCCCTTCTGTAGAAATTAACGTTCGTACCGATAACCGTCGCTATACCGCCGAAGGAATCGGCAAGTTACCGGTTATTACGGATTCTACCGGAGCGGTTCTAACCTTAAACGATATTGGCTACGTTCGCGATGAATTTACCGACGGTCCCGCTCTGGCGACCGTTTATACTCCTCCGGTAAACGCGAAAACCGGAAAGCCGGAAATACCGGTCGATATTAAGATGGTCAACGGACGTCCTTGTATTGCCTTGGGGGTACTGCGAAATACCACCGAAGATTTAATCGCGATGATAGATATCGTCAGAAAATGGGTTCAGATGAAACAGCAACCCGGTCAGATGCCCGAGGGATATACGCTTATCACCTGGGGAGATCGATCGGAAGAAGTTCGTTCCCGATTACAGCTTCTTGCCGTCAACGGGATTCAGGGATTGCTGATAGTATTCTTTCTGCTGGCTATTTTCCTGGATTTAAAACTCGCCTTCTGGGTTGCGATGGGATTACCGTTTTCGGTCTGTCTGACGTGCTTGATGATGTATTCGCAAGGTTCGACGTTAAATATGTTTTCAACCTTCGGTTTTATCATGGCGTTGGGAATTATCGTAGATGATGCGATTGTAGCGGGGGAAAATATATTCAAGCATCATCATTTGGGGAAAGACTGGTTTAACGCCTCTGTTGACGGTATTTCCGAAGTCATTCCCAGTATCATAACCTCGGTTTTAACAACGGTTATCGCCTTTTTACCGCTGCTGTTTATTTCAGGCATGATGGGAAAGATTATCTTTTCGATTCCGTGGGTAATGATACTGATGTTATGTGCATCAATGGTAGAATGTGTAACTATTCTGCCGTGCCATTTGGCGCATAGAAAAAATCTGTTTTTTACAGCACTGTACAACTACTTCTATATATTTTCCTGGATTCCCGATACGGTAAAGCAGATCAACAAGTATTCTATGACGGGCTTGAATGGATTTGTGCATCATTGTTATGTTCCCGCATTAAAAGCGGTGCTGGCATGGCGGAGTCTATTTGTTTCCGGTTTGATTAGTGTTTTAATACTTACAATCGGTCTGGTTTGGTCTGGGGTAATTCCCTACGTTTTCTTCCCCAAAACAGATGGAAACGAAATTCAGGCGTCAGTACAATTTCCCAACGGGACACCGGCCGAGGTTACGGATTATTGGACCCGGCTGATGGAACAAAAGTTCTGGGAAATTGCCAAACAGTACGAAAAAGAGGTTGAAACGGTCGCCGTACGTTCTTTTCGTGTTGTTGGAACGAGCCTGCAATCTCGCGGACATGACATCGGAGGCAGTTCCGGCGGCGGAAGCGGGCATATCGGCGGAGTGCAGGTTGAACTGGTTTCCGGCGATAAACGCTCTATTTCCAGCATGGTTATTGCCGAAAAATGGCGTAACGCGGTAGGCGTAATTCCCGGAGCGGATAAAGTTGAGTTCGATTCGCAAGCCTTTGGTCCTCCCGGCGGAGCGATCGAATTTATGCTGACCGCGCAGGCGGAGGATTACCAAAAATTGGAAGCGGCGGTTGAGGAAGTTAAAAAGAAACTTTCTACCTACAAGGGTGTTATGGATATTACCGATTCCGATGTTCCCGGCAAGTGGGAATTTAGAATGAAAATTAAAGATCGGGCGATTTCTCTGGGAATCCATCCCGAACAGCTTGCCGATACGCTTCGCGCTATTTATTACGGAGCGGAGGTTGAACGATTGCAGCGCGGACGGCATGAGGTCAAGCTGATGGTTTGCTATCCGCGGGAAGACCGGCGGTCGCTGGCCGATTTTAACGAAATCCGTATCAGAGCCAACGATGGAGTTGAATATCCGATTACCGAAATCGCCGATATAGAAGTGGTGCGCGGCTATACAACCATCGAACGGCGAAGTCAGTTACGCTCGATTACCATTTCAGCCGATGTTGAAGAAAAGACTACCAATGCACAGAAAGTTACCTCAGAATTAAAAGCCGATTTTCTGCCTAAATTGCTGGTCAAGTATCCCGGCGTCAACGTTCGCTGGGAAGGGCATGAAGACATGAAAAACGAATCGATGGCAAGCATCAATATTGGTTTTACGTTGGCTATATTCGCCATGTTTGTTGTCCTGTCGATGGAATTTAAGTCTTATGTTCAGCCGCTGATTATTCTGGCAATCATTCCGTTTGGATTAGTCGGAGCCGTGTTCATGCACGCGTTGTTTGGTCAGCCGTTATCCCAATTCAGTTTGTTTGGGATGGTCGCTTTAAGCGGAATTTTGGTCAACGATTCCATTGTACTGGTAGACTTTTTGAATCGTGAAATAGAAGAGGGGGAAAATATTCACGATGCTTTAATTAAAGTCGGTCAGCGTCGATTTTGCGCTGTAATGCTTACCTCCGTTACAACGGTCGGCGGACTACTGCCTTTAATTATGGAAACCTCTTTACAGGCGCAAATGCTTATACCGATGGCTTTAACTATCGCCGGCGGCGTAACCTCCGCATTGGTACTGGTACTGTTTTTTGTACCCGTTTTGTATTCCTATTATATAGATTGTCTTAAACTGTTCCATATAGATATTCGACGCCTGCTTGTCCAGATAGAAGAAGGTACCGTTGACAACGAACAGGACGACAATTATGAAGCCATCGAGCCGACAGCGTGATTCCGCTTTTCCGAGCCGGTTGCTGAAAATTTGGTTGACGTTGTAGAGGGAAGAATTTTACGGGAAGGCGCGACCCCGAGCCGGGGAGGCGGTTCGGCTACCGCCGGTTGCCGAAAAAAGGGTTG
>CAYZMZ010000436.1:0-3050 GCA_964479655.1 uncultured Planctomycetaceae bacterium | reverse complement strand
ACCGGGTCCGCCATTCGATTTAAATTGATTATCTGACTAACAACCTGTTCGGCCGCCCCTTCTCCTTGGACTTTGGCAGGGGCGATTAAAACGTTTAATCCTCGCCAGCGACGGCGCAAGGTTTCCAAAAAATCCTGTAACGCCGCAGTTCCCAAACCGGTAATAATTCCGATTCTTTTAATTCGGGCGGGAATCGGACGCTTTCTATCGGGGTCAAATAATCCTTGACTTAATAATTTTTGATATAACAGCCGATATTCCCGCTGCAGTTTTCCCTCTCCTTGAGGTTGCGCGTAATCAATAATAAGCTGATACCGGCCTGAGGGGGGATAGACGTCAATTCGTCCGCGGCAGAGAATTTCCATGCCGTCCTTGAGTTCAAAATTAAGCCGCGAGGCAACCGAACGCCAAAACACGGCGTTTATTACGCTCTTTCCGTCTTTTATAGACAGATAAACGTGTCCGGCGGAGGAACTGGACAGACCAGAGACCTCGCCGCATAACCAAATATCGGATAATTCTCGGTTGAGAACTCCTTTGATTATTTCGTTTAATTGCGTGACGGTATAGGCCTGTATTTCCTGACTCATAAATAATATTATATCACGATCTTTTTTTTCGTCTATAGCCGGTACGCCAGAGTCTCTCAAGCGGCACCTTGTTCAGAGGCGAATCCGTCTTTTCTTAAAAAAACTTTTTTTACTCCCTTGCAAGCATAATAATTTGTTGTACAATCCTGACTAAGGTATTTTATACTATGACCGCAGAATTTTTCCTCGGAGCGTTTTCATTTTGTCCAATTTAAATTGCAGCTTTAGGTTGTATCAATTGGAAAAAAGAAATAATATACTGGTAATACAATATACTGGTATAATAGACAGAAACGCCCGTTAGATTATTTCCAGCGGAATCGGGTATAGTCTGATTGGGGCGATTGATTTCTGTTGAAGTCCGTCCCGAAAAAGAGTATATAGGTAAATCTTTCACCCTTAGTTTAAGTACAAGCATGCGTAAGAAAATCTTTGCGATTGTTTTTTTACTGTGTTTGGTCGCGATTGCAGTTGCAATCCTGTTCCTTTACCCCAAGCCAAAACACCGACCTGTTATTTCGTCGATGGAACAGCTTAACGATCCAAACTACAGTATAACCGTAATGACCGCAACAGCGGGCGTGGAAGTCGCCAAAAGAACGTTTCCCAAGGCCAACATTCTCCATATTACCGGCGGGGTTACAGACTGTGCCATGCAGGTAATCAATAAAAAATCAGATGTATTCCTGTACGACAGTCCCTCTCTAAACTACGTCGTAGCCAATAACCCGGAACTAACGTTATTCCCTCAAAATGCGGGTCAAGGACATCTGGTTATCGGCGGTCCGCTAAAAAACGCCGAATTGATGGAACGAATCAACGAGTTTATCAGACAATATAAAGCTGACGGAACTTATGAAGAAATGTACAGTCGATGGTTCGTCAACAAAGACCCTGTTATGCCTGACATACCAGAGCCGCCTAACCCGCAAGGAGTTATCAAAGTCGGAACGGAGGGTGAGGCGGAACCGTTCAACTATATCGGGCAGGACGGAAAGCTAACCGGCTTCGATATAGAAATGGTTAGAAGAATGTGTCTGTTTTTGAATCTTAAATGCGAGTTTTATACCATCTCTTGGAATGCGCTTATTCTGGCTGCGCAAAGCGGAAAAGTCGATATTATGGTCTCCGAACTGGATGACGTTCCTGAAAATCGCGCGACCATGTCTATGTCAATTGACTACATAGATTCCAATTTCGCCTTGCTGGTACGTAAAGATCGGTTGGATGCAAGCGTTTTTCAGGAAAAGACGCGAGAGCAGTATGAAAATATGCTCAAAAAATCCCGTGTTGGAGTTTATCGCGGCTCTGTTGAAGATCAGATTATGGGGAACCGATACGAAAAAACGCCGATAACCCGGTTTAACGGCTCCACGGAATTGCTAGACGCCTTGAAAAATAAAAAAATCGATGTCGTTTACTCCGAAGAGGGGTTGTTTAGTTCCTTTGTACGGAATAATTCAGAAAAATATACTCTCGCCTACGCTCCCAACGGTCGGCAGGAAATTGCTATGATGATTCGTAAGGGAAATAACGACTTGCGTGAAAAACTCAACGCGGTATTAAGGCGTTTTGTTCAAGATGGACAAGTTAAGCAAATTCGGGATAAATGGTTTGAATGTCAAAACGACTATCCAAATATCGAATATAAGCAGGTACCCGATTCGGCACCGGTATTAAAGGTTGCGATTGCAGCTGACAGCAAGCCGGTTGTATTCAAGCAAGCAGATAAATACCTCGGCAGCGATATTGAACTGGTATATCGCATTGCGTCTGAATTAGGATATAAAGTCGAATTGAATAATATGCCTTTCGACCAGCTTGTAGAAGCCGTCGAGAACGCGCAGGCGGATGTCGCGATTTCTGGAATCTGTGTTTCGGAGAATCGAAAACAGGCGATTGATTTTACGCAGCCGTACGCAATAGAATATCAGGTTTGTCTAACCAGTAAAAATTACGCGGCTCGATTCTATCCCGATCAACAGGGATTAGGACTGGCAGAAAAGCCGCTTTTGCGTGATTTCGACGGAAAAAAGATCGGCTCTACAACGGGGACGGTTCTTACCGGACAAATCCATCAATGTCTTCCAACGGCAATTCCCGTTGAATATGATAATACTTTTGCGCAGGTAATCGCGCTGGAAAGTGGAAAACTACAGGCAATCGCCGTAGATGAGCCGGTTGCCCGACATCTTATTCTAGCGCATCCCGATCTCGATATGACAGATCAGATGCTTGCCTATTATTCGTATGGTTTTTTATTGAATAAAAATAAAACGCTTTTGCAAAATCAAATTAACGAATTTCTGGAGTCGATTCGCAGCGAGGGCGTTTTATATCGGCTTCAAAAAAAGTGGTTTGACGGCGAAACCGCGCTTACGATGCCGATTATTCCGTCCGAAGGTCCGAACGGGATTATCAATGTCGCCGGACAACCCGATTATCCGCCTTTTGCCTATC
>CAYZMZ010000435.1:0-3066 GCA_964479655.1 uncultured Planctomycetaceae bacterium | reverse complement strand
TTTTTTGACGGTCGAATGGGCAAGTCGGATACATCGGTTGAACTAACCTTTGATCAAGGCTGGCAAATCAAGTTTCGTATACACTCTGCCAGTACAATTGTTGAACCAAGCCTTAAATTTGATATTACATTGATTGGAAATCCTACGGATATTCATACTCAAATGCGATGCTGGGAAAACTAGTTTGCCTACTTGTTTTTACTCTTGGATTTAGAGTTATAGGATGGTTCCTTTCCGCCTCTATAAACCAGAAAAAAACTGGTTGAGACGCGGAATAGGTTTGTTTGGTGTTCACGAAAGCGGATTCCCAAAGCAGGGCAGGGAACTGCTGCTGGTTATAGGCAATACAGACGCAAGGCGCAAAAGTGGTTCCAAACTGATTTGGCTTGAAAGTTTCCGTCGAATTCGGTCATACTCCCGCCGTTTTCTTTCACTTTAATCCGTAAAACAAGGGCTACGCACTTTTTCAGGGCGAAATCAGAACGGCATCTAGAAAAAATCACGCGATTCTACTATAAAATGCCTTGACAAGCAAGACAAAATGTAGTATGATTATAATAAGTGCAAACAGTTTGTCTTGCAAAAAACAGTGAGGTGTAATATGAAAGATATTAAAAATCTATTGAGAAATGCCCCCATAATTCACATGTCGGATGTTCTCAAACAAGGAATTTCCCGACATGCGTTTTACGGATTTTTGGAAAAAGGCGAAATCGAACGAGTATCGCGGGGAGTTTATCGTTTGGCAAACGGGACATTGTTGGAATACCCCGAAATATTCGAGGCTTCTTCCCGTGTTCCAAACGCAGTTATTTGTCTGGTTTCAGCTCTTTGGTGGTATGGAATAACAACGCAAATACCACGCTATGTTTCTATGGCGATTCCCCGTCGAAAACGTTCGCCTTCACTAACTGGAATTCGGTTTTGGCGTTTTTCCGATACCTCTTTTCAGAGCGGAATTGAGGAAGTAAATATCGATGGTCTATCCGTAAAAATTACTTCGCCGGAAAAGACGATTGCGGATTGTTTCAAATTTCGCAATCAGATTGGTATGGACGTAGTTTTGGAGGCTCTTAGGTTGTATCGTTCCAACATGAAATTCAACTCCGACGAGATTCTCAAACAGGCGAGAATCTGCCGTGTTGCCGGAGTTATTACACCCTATTTGGAATCTTTGCTATGAGTAAAGACAAGCCGATAAACGTTCCAGCGTCTATTCACGCTCGACTTTTGGAACAGGTAAAAAATGAAAGGATAGGAACCTACAACGAATATTTTCAATATTTTGTTATGGAAAGGTTTCTTTATCGTCTAAGCTGTTCGCAATATCGGAATAAATTCATCTTAAAAGGCGCGATGCTGTTTCGCGTTTGGAATTGTTTGCGATTTCGTTCAACGGCAGATATTGATTTGCTGGGGTTTCATACCTCAAACTCTCCTGAAAACATCGTTCGTATCATTCGAGAAATTTTAGCGGTTCCTGTTGAAGAAGATGGACTTTCTTTTGACTTGGATTCAATTCGTGAAAACCTTATTGCAAAAGTCGCTCAATACAACGGAATTACAATTCGTATTGTTGGAAAGTTTGGCAATCAGCGAATTAATATTCATCTTGATATTGGCTTTGGTGATTCTGTTTACCCAGAACCGGAAGAACGTTCGTTACAATCTGTACTGAACTTTAATGAACCAATGTTACTTTGTTATACAAAAGAAAATGTCGTTGCTGAAAAATATGAGGCAATGATTTCACATGGTTTTTTGAACAGCCGTATGAAGGATTTTTACGACTTGGTATTTTTTTCAGAGCATTTCAATTTTGAGGGAAAAATGTTGCAGGAAGCAATTCGCAAAACATTTCAAAGTCGTGATACTGTGATTGAACTTGCATCAGTTCCATTTTCAGATGAATTTATTCGGAGCAAAGAAGTCCCTTGGCGAAATTTCTTAAAACGTGGTCCGTTGGATTCTCAATCCACTGATTTTCGTTTTATTATTAGTACAATTCGTTCATTTCTCATGCCTGCTATAGAAAAACTTGTTAGTAAAATGTCCTTGAATAAACAATGGTCTTGCGTTGAAAAAAGATGGATAGATTATTAGGATTAGCTTACTAAAAATAGAATTGGTGTAAATCGTCATTCTTTTAGGAAAAACCTGATAAATTCTTCCCCTAATTCAGTCGGAAGAGTTCCTTTCGCCTCTTCAAGATCAAAACGAACTCATATCAGGCGGTATGGGGTTTAAGGATTTGACCTAAAAACAGACGGAAAAGACCCCTCCAAATGTTATACTAAAACTACTTGATTTTTTCTATCGACGCCGTTTTTTCACTTTAATCAGTAAAAATAAAAACTCCCGGTTTTACGGATCAAGGCGAAAAGAAACGGCTACGTTATGATTACACAAGCCGGAAAATTTCATGTGGAAGCAGTATAAATTGAATTGAATATTTGTCCATATCTTATTTTAACTGTTCCACGCACGATTTCATGTAGGCGATACTTTTCTCGACGGCGTACTGTCGTCCTTGCGGGTACTGGAACATTTCTACAGAAACCCAGCCGCGATAGGCGATGTCTTTCAGAGCCTGAAAAATCGGGACGAAATCCAGCTTTCCTAATCCCGGTCCCTGACGATTGGGATCGTTGGCATGAAAATGAACCAAATAGTCCTTATAGGCATGAATCGCTTCGGGAACTGAAATTGTTTCTCCGTATACTATGCCTTTGCAATCCAGATGAAGTTTAATGTCGTCTGCACCGATTTTTTTGATCAGCTTAATCCCGTCGGCTCCGGAAGTTAAAAAGTTGGTTTCATTTGTTCCCAAAGGTTCCAAAGCTATTGTAACTCCGCATTTTTGCAGTACGGGAACCGCTTTCTCGAATGTAACCGCCGCATAATCAAATGCCTGTTCAAGCGTTACACCGGGAAGCAGATTTCGCTGTCCAGGCGAGCCGCAAACCATAATCTTACCGCCTAAATCCGCACAAAATTCGGCAAGAGAACAAATATATTCTCCCGTTTTTGATTTTGGTAGCAGTTTTTTCTTATTATCCTTTATAT
>CAYZMZ010000434.1:0-3102 GCA_964479655.1 uncultured Planctomycetaceae bacterium | reverse complement strand
TGCCGCGAATAGAAATTATCCCCTTTCAATTCTTCTTCGCGCTATTTCGCTTCTTCGTACCTTCCCGTCAATCGCCCTGAACGTTGCTGACCATTTTTTCGGCAACCGTATGGAAACACGAACAGGGAACGTGCCTCGCAACCCAACCGTCTTCTCAGCTCGGAGCTACATTGACAAAACGTTCCCGTTTTAAAGCGGGAAGCACGCTCCCGCACTCCGAAAACTCCGCAAAACTATTTACGGCGTTTGAATAACAACAAGCCCACGGTACCCAAAATAAGCAACGCCCAAGTAGACGGCTCTGGAACGTCCAAAACATCCGAATAGCTAAGCGTAATTGCATTTGTACCGCCGGTTAACGACCATTTAGCCGTATCAAAACCAGCATCAGTCAGAATTGTACTCCAGTTGAAATCCGACGTATACGTAATTCCCCCTGTCGCGGTTACCAAATCATAACTACCAGCAACTGCCGGTAAGGTTCCATCCCATGCCAATTGAATTACGGAATCCGTATCAAACGAAACACTGCCGGTAACAAGCAACTCATCATAGGCAAACTGTCCATCGACAGCACCGACTTCCAGAAGCAAGGTACCCGTTTGAGTGTAATTTCCTTCTTGCGTGAGCTTTCCAATGCTGTTTCCAGGAGAAAACGTTCCCTCTACTTCAAGGTCACCGATTAGAAAACCTTTCATATCCAACTGACCGGAATCAATAACGCTAATCTTGGCAACGCTGATACCGTCCTGATAATTCATTTGTAACGTGCCAGCACCGGTTTTGGTAATCTGCGTTACACCACTGACCGCGGAACTGAATGTTGTTTTATTGTCGTGAGCAACAGGAATGGATAACGTTGTGTTGCCGTTTCCAGCAATAGTACCTGAAATCACGTTTTCAACAGCACTTAAAATATGGGTATTACTACCAGACATTCCGCTGACATCCAGCGTTGCACCGCTGGCAACGGCGAAATCGCTTGAAGCGGTAGTCCCTGTAATCGCCAGCGTCCCGCCGGAAACCGTTGTGGTACCTGTATAAGTATTAGCCGCTGAAAGCTCGGCGTATCCATCGCCCGATTTGGTAAGGTTACCCGTACCAGAAATAATATTGGCAAATGCTTGACTGCCCGAAGTAATATTCAAAACCAAGTCTCCGCTCCCGTCTGTTGCATTTCCCAAATCGATTTTTCCAACAACCGTATGATATTGATTTTCTGCCGAAGAAATGATCAGTTTACCGCCATTAACCACGTTAAAACCACTGCAACTGGTATAGGACTTTGTGGTAATCGTCGTATCCGTTGCTCTACCTAATAGCGTAACACTAGCCTCGTTGATATTAATAGCTCCGGGAACGACAAGACCTCCATCGAAAGAGTATGTACCTGCATCTTGGAATTGGACATAATTACTAGCATAGCGTGCATATACATCGTTTCCATTTTTCCCGTCCGCATCACTAGTGGCTTGATTTCCAGTAAAAATACCGACAGACCCATCTCCTGCAAACAGGGCAGCAGGAATGTTTGATACATTACGTTCCAATCTCATAACACCGGCCGTTTGACTAGCCTTATTATTGGAAAACGTGTACGTACCGGTAATTTTAAACAGGGCTTCGGCATCAGCACTGATCCCCAAATACTCCCCAACACGAATAATCGCCGCACGATAAGAGGTCCAAAATCTATCAAACGTTACGTTATCGCACTGATACACTATTGCCGGGCGGTTGGAATGGTGAAATGCTGCTTGGGTAGAACTGTTTGAAGGTCCCGAAAATTTAATATCCTCAAACTTAAAGACGTTAATTCCCGTAACGTCATTTCCACTATCCAGAGTTCGATTTGTTCCTTGAGTAATTGTTCGAACAACACCGGGCGTATCGGATTGGATTGTAAGTGTATATCCACTGTTGTTTGCCTTTATAACCGATGTTGCGGAGGCATCCGCCGAAATTTTGATAACATCCCCGTCTGTATATCCTATACCGACGGCTCCTAAATTTGTGCCCGATGATTGCTGTGTTCCAGAACTGTTATATCGGATGATGGGATCCTCCGCGAAAAGCGATGAAGTTCCCATAAGAACGAGCAAGAGGGCAATCGCCCCGAATTGCAAACGTAGAAATCCGGCTCCAAGCACACGAAAAGATGAAGATGAATGCTTTTCGATCGGACTATTCTTACAACAGTATACAGTACTGTGTAAAACGGGAATGGTATTGTGATACATAGTAAAACCTAAACTAGTGAAAAATGAAAACAAGGGATAAACTAATGTCCCTAATATTCTACACCAAAAAAATCGCATTGTCAAGTAAATTAATATAATTTTATGAAAAAAATAAAAAAAGATAACTTTTTCCTCCATGTTGCAGTTTTTTCTCCACAAAACACCACATACTATCCAGTTTTTTCACAATCAAAAAAACTATTTCAAAATAGTGCAGGTCAGAAAGGTAGCAGAATAACCGATATGTCGTTAGAACTAAAATTTTTTATTTCGATATTGATCTATCAATCATTGTCCACGACAACGTTGAACAGCTCCCGCATGTATCAACGAACGATAGAATATTCACAATCGTATACTGTAAACAGCGTGACGAGGTTCCCTGTTTGCGCTTCCACGTGGTTGCCGAAAAAATGTTATGCGGCGTTGTTCGGGGCAATTTTGCTGGACACCCGCAAGCTCGTAATGAAGGCGCGTACGCCGTAATTAGGGTTAATTGAGCTGCGTCCGATATTCTAATCGGCGTTATTCAGGGTGATTTTCGGGAAGGCGCACGAAGAAGAATTATAAGGTTTGATTTAGAATACCGCTTACCCCAACGCTGTAGGTGTTCTATGGAGTGCTGGGAGCTTGCTCCCGTTCTTAACCTGTTGAATGTTCCCGCCCGCCTTCGTTCTGTTGGGGAGCACATTTCCGCCCCGAACAATCGCCGATTGAGAATACCGCTTACCCCCTCCGGAGCGGGGCCGTCCTCGCCGTTGAGCGGTCGTCCCCGGCCGCTTAATATTGCCCGATTTTGAATGCCGTTTGCCCCCCAACGCCGTTAGGTGTTGAATGTTCATAGCCGTGCGTGAAACACACG
>CAYZMZ010000433.1:0-3115 GCA_964479655.1 uncultured Planctomycetaceae bacterium | reverse complement strand
CCCCGCACGCAGCCAGCCGAAGGCTGGCTGCGCGAGGGAAAAATCGCTCAAAACAGGTGGCTGGGAAAAATCGTTTACTACCACTCGGAAACGTCTAAAGGCGTAAAGACCCCGAATCAAGCGGTATTCTAAATCGGGCGGCGTTTGGGGTGACAAATACGCCCCCCAACAAAACGAAAGCGGGGCGGTATTCAATTGGTTTTTCCGGCTCAGTTCAATCGCTACGCGTTTGTTCAGTCCGACGGGATTTTGGAATTACGTTTTTCAAACCGGGGGGATTGCGTTTTTTTATAAAAATCGGATAATCGTCCTGTTGATTCCGAAGTTGATGTCCAAACTGCCGTCCAGATATTATAAGTGTAATTATGTATAGTCAAGAAGAAAAAAACGATTCGTTTGATGAACAAAATCCATTGGAGATGATTCCTCCGACTGAATGTATCAATCCATGCGATAAATGCGGGGTTCATGACTGCGGCCAGCGGAATATAGCCGCTCAATCGCAGGAAGCGGCTGATATGCTGGGACCGCGTCGAATGATTTTCTGGACTGTTATGCTGTTTCTGGTACCGTTGGTGAGCGGCTGGGGCGGCTCGATTTTGCTTCCGATTCTGCTTTCGGAACCACTCAATCCGCATTTACCGGTTTTTGGCGCGTGTCTTGGATTCGCGTTGGGTGTTTTTATCGCCTGGATTAGCGTAAAATGCTTTCCGGCGCAGTAATATTCCTTCCGAAGTAACAATAATATAATAATATGGTCTCTGCTTATTCTATTTTAACGAGTAACCTTTATTAAATTAATAGGGCGATGAATATCTATTAATAGGGGCGATGGATTGGATAATCAATAGAACAACGGGGAGAAAAACGTCTGAATCCGTCTGTTTTTTAATAATCTAGGCAAAATAGATAAATTGTTCGTACCGGGTTAGAATTTCTGTATTTTCCTACGGTATAAATCCGACAAAGTATGTAACGTGAATTGCTATGCCTAACTTAGGTATGGAAAAAGGAAATTATTTTTTTGTCGAATCAACATATCGTCCGTGCAAATAGAGGTTACATTCAAGATGAATGTCGTTTGCAAGGCAATTACAGGAGAAATAGATATGCGACGTATACTTGGCGTTTTTGTAGGAATGGCGATGCTGTCTTTGGGCGGTATCGCGTTGGGAGATAATCAGCAGTTGGCTGATAAAGTCGAACAGGCTCTTGTCCAGAAGGCAGAGCTTCAGGAAGCTGACCAGATTCAGGTTAGCGTTCAAAACGGCGTAGTAAGCCTTTCCGGAGTCGCGGCAAGCGATTCGCAGCGTAAAAAGATTGAAAAGGTAGTAAAATCTGTTTCAGGCGTAAAGTCCGTTCAGAACAGTATGAAATCCGCTGGTCCAGCTATCGAACAGGTATCAGCGTCCATCGTAGAACCCGCCCCGATTCGTCAAGCGGCTCCTGCGTATGAGCCAACTCCCGCTCGTCAACCCGCTCCGGCGTATCAACCCGCTCCGGCGTATCAACCCGCTCCGGCGTATCAACCCGCTCCGGCAGCTCCTAAAAGCGGTTTTCGCGTTGCTCCGGTAACGTACAATGCTAATATAGCCCGTCCTTACGGAGCTTACGGTCAGCAGCCTACCGAAACGATTTTGTCAGACGTTCCAGTCGGTCAACCGACCGAAGCGGCTCCGCAAGGAATGGCGTATCCTCAACAGGGTGCTTACCCTCAACAAGGAGCTTATCAGCCTCCGATGCCGGTTAATGGAACTCCGCAGTATACGATGCCCGATAATCAAGGTCAGCAACACGCCGTTCGCTACGATCGTCCTTATATGCCGACCAACGCGTGGCCTTCTTATGCGGCTTATCCGAACTATGCGCAGGTTTGCTATCCGAAACGATATGCAGCCAACGCCTGGCCTTACATCGGACCGGTTTATCCTTATCCGCAAGTTCCCTTGGGATGGCGAGAGGTAACCCTGAAATGGCATGACGGAACTTGGAGAATGGAATACAACGACGGTTCTTTCCATGGTACCAGCGCCAGTATTTTCCGCCCGTTCTGCAAGAACTATTAATAGAACAAGTCTGAAATAGACTCCTGTAAATACTAAGCCTCCGAGAGTAAATCTGGGAGGCTTATACTGTATTAGTTTGCAATCATCTGTACGGATTGTAATTATCTGGATAAATTCAAGTTTATCTGTATGAATTACTGTTCCTGAAGCCGAGCTTTCCAGATTCCGTATTTACTGGCGACGAAAACGTATTTGTTATCCGGGGAAAACTTTACGGAAAGAATGGGGGACGGCGTAGTCATTCCAGGAACTCGCAGGGTTTCATAAATGCGGCTTTTGGAAATGGACAGCAGTCCAACGGTTCCCTGTGCGGTTCCCAAAGCTACCGTTTTGCCATCGGGTGAAATGGCGAAGGTTTCGTATTTATCTTCTTCGTGAGTATATTTGTTAAGCCGAAACGTTTCCTGCTTGATGATATAATTCCAGATTTTAAATGTCCCAAGGTGCCCAAAATTCGGGTGTCGGAAGAAAAAGTGGCTTGCTGTAATTCGCTGTCTATGTTGAGAATAGTAGGATCGCCTTCCATGGCTAAATCCCAAATATAAATGGAATTGTTTTCAAATCCCGCTAAAATTTTACGTCCGTCTTCCGAAACGTTCACGTATACAACAGGACTTTGAAGTCCGCTGAAACGTTTGATTGGCGTCTCTGATTTCATATCGTACTCATTTAATCGCCCTTCTAAATCGCCAAAGTACAGGCTTTTTCCCTCTCCTGAAAAAATAGCGGAATGATAGTATTTGTTGGGAACATCCAAAGAAAATAATTCTTCCTGCTTGGCGATATTCCAAACGTGAAGCTGGTTATCAAAATCCCGGGTAATAGCTATACTTTCGTCTGGCGAGGTCATAGTAAAAATAACCGCCGACAGCAGAGCGTTGCTGATTGAGCCGAGTTCGCGTCTATCGGCTAAACTGAACAGATAAAACGCTCCGTTGTCCGTTCCAATGGCTGCGTGAGTGCAATCCGTATTGAAAAATAGGGACGAAACCCTTAATCCCAGAGGCGAGGAAGAACCGGGGTCGTCTGTTTGATTGACGTTATCCGGC
>CAYZMZ010000432.1:0-3122 GCA_964479655.1 uncultured Planctomycetaceae bacterium | reverse complement strand
GCTGTTGTTTCGGCGGGGTATGCGACGTTGATCAAGTACCGTGGGCGATCACCTTTCCAGCCGGTTCACCCCCGTTCATCTCGCAGGTAGAACAGGGACTGATTCATCTTGAAGATCAGCCGTTGCAGGGAATTGTCCTTGAAGAGGTTTTAGCTCCAACGGGATCGCCCACCAAGACGATTTTAACGGTAAAATCCGTTCAAAAAGATTCCGCCGCTGAAAAAGCGGGCGTTCAGGCGAACGATATGATTTTAGCGATCAATAACAAAATCGTCTTTAACGAAAAAGGCGAAGTCCTCTTACCCCTGGCCTATTATCAGCTTACCGCCGATGCCCGGCATGTCGGATCGGTACATTTAAAGCGATTTAAGGCTCCGGACGTTTCGTGGACGTATTCCCCTCAAGGAGAAATTCGATCGCTTCCTGTTCATCCCACACAAATTTACAGCTCGATTAACGCGATAATTTTATTTACGATTGTTATGTTTTTCGACCGTTTTCGTCATTGGCCGGGCGCGACTTTTGCTCTTTTGTTTACCTTGTACCCAATTACAAGATGGGTTTTAGAATACATTCGGGTAGATGAATCCGGTTTTATGAATACCGGTATGAGCATTTCACAAAATATCAGTCTGATTTTATTACCGATCATGCTGTTGTTTTGGATTTATATCGGCTACCGGGCACGCAAAACAGAAGTATCAAAATAGCGCGACGAATCCGCCGATTCGTTTTGCTCCCGTCCCCCCCGGAACAACGAATCTGAAGTACTTTTTCTGAAGGCGGAAAAAGCCCTAGGGGGGTTCGCACAGCGTGCTTTTTCGCCGCCGAGTCCCCTCCGATTGCCCCCGCTTGGCGGTCTAATTCACCTTTTCCAGCGTTGCGAACATCGATCCGATGCTTTCCGATAAAAGAGGGTCTGCTCCGTATGCCTGAATCTGATCTCGCTTAAATTCCGCCCGTTCGTAAGCTCCCGTAAAAACAATCACCTTTTCTTGGGTATCGACCGTTTCCGCCATTTTATAGCTTTTCTCCGATGAATATCCAAATAATTTCATCAGCATTAAAATAACGTAATCATAAGTGTGATAATCGTCGTTCCATAAAACCACGTTATATAGCGGTGCTTGCCGTGTTTGCTCTTTTTCGACAGTTTCAACAGCTGTATTTGTATCGTCTTGGTTCATAATAATCGGTATTGACTACAGCCCCTTTATATTGTTTAAATATCGGGTATAATTGATTGCAGTTTTGAGTTATCAGTTCCTGCGTTTTTTCAGCAATATTTTACTTCACGCAAACGTTAAACGAGCCGCGGAGGAAAAAAATTCGGAAAACTCTCAGGAGGAATTCGTGTAATGGCATGAACGTTTGATTTGAAAACGTCGACCGCCATGATTTTGTATTATACACCATTAGGACGAAATATCAAGCAATATTTCGAAATTTTTATGTCTTCCGAAAATTTATCGCCCCAGGACATTGTAAAAGAGTATATTGAATCCCATCAGGACGAATTTCAAGCAGATTTATTTGACTTGCTGCGTATTCCGACTATCAGCAGTCAAAGTGCGCATCTTTCCGACATGGATACGGCAGTCGATTGGCTTTGCAAGCGTCTGGAAACCATAGATTTGAAGGCTGAAAAACTGAAATTAGGAGGACATCCGGTCGTCTATGCCGAAACAAAAATGCCGAATCCCGCCTTGCCCACCATTCTGTTTTACGGGCATTATGACGTTCAGCCCACCGATCCCGACGAATTATGGGATACGCCTGCATTTGAACCGACCGTTCGCGACGGCGACGTTTACGCTCGCGGCGCGTCCGATGACAAGGGACAGTTTTTAACCCATATTTTAGGGGCGCAGGCGTGGTTTAAGACTACCGGTTCAATTCCAGTCAACGTTAAATATCTTATCGAGGGCGACGAGGAATGTTCCGCGGAATCGTTGGACGCCTTTGTTCGCGCCAATCCCGATAAATTGGCTTGCGATTGCGTGGTAATCAGCGATTCTCAAATGTTTGGTCCTGGACGTCCGGCGATTGTTTACGGCCTGCGCGGCATCGTTTATTTTGAAGTGATTTACAAAGGTCCGAATCGGGATTTGCATTCCGGCACGTACGGGGGCGCGATTACCAATCCGGCTGTAGCGTTATGCAAGGCAATTGCCGCAGTACAGGATTCTCGTTATAAAGTCACCATTCCAGAATTTTATTCGGATGTAAAGCCTATCGAATCCGAAGAACAGCAGCGTTTAGCGGGGCTGGGAATCAACGACGCGGAGTTTTTATCCGCCGTGGGCGTTTCCGATTCAGTTGGTGAACAAGGATACACGCTTACGGAGCGGCGTTGGGCGCGGCCTTCCTTTGACGTCTGCGGAATTAAATCCGGCTATACGGGAGAAGGCGGAAAGACGGTTTTGCCGTCGGTTGCCTCTGCCAAACTCAGTTGCCGACTGGTACCGCGTCAAGACCCGGTTAAGATTTTAGCGGCTGCCCGCCAGTTTTTCCAGAACGCTTGTCCAGCCGGAGTTACCATGGAATGGATTGAACATTCGTATACGCCTGCAATGGTATTAGACGTGGATAATCCTTATATTATTGCTGCGGCCAATACGCTGGAAAAAGCTTTTGGACGATCACCTGAATTTATCCGGGACGGCGGTTCGATTCCGATTGTAATTTCCTTTTCCGAATCTTTGAAAAAACCGGTGTTATTACTCGGACTGGGACAAAACTCAGATAACATTCATAGTCCCAACGAGCATTTCAGTTTAACGGATTTTCATCGGGGAATCAAGGCTTCTGCGATGCTGATTAAACAAATTGCCAGCATGAAAAAACAGAAATCATAGCAGAAATAACGAACGGTAAGATCTGTAAGTCCCCTCATATTCCCTATAAACACGGTACAAAATACCGTGTTTTTTAATATACGCGTCTTTCCGTATCCCCTACCCGGCTACTGTTTAAGTGTAAAATTGCGCAAGGTCTTTTGAGCAACCTTTTTCGTTTTTTCGCCGACAGTACCTTTTGTCCCCCTTGCAGAAACTTCATATTGCCGTACAATAGAATGTCGGTCTGAAAACTTAAGCGAAAGCAGACGGATATGAAATTTC
>CAYZMZ010000431.1:0-3127 GCA_964479655.1 uncultured Planctomycetaceae bacterium | reverse complement strand
TGGATGAAGTCATTGCAAAACTATCCGCGACTATATTATTGTTGACTCCCAACAGAACCGTCGCCCCTTGACGAAATTTGAAACTCCCCGAGGAATCGTTAGCTTTTACCGCCGAAATATCAAAATTCTTCACGTATATGTTGACATTGGTTACTTGAGAAAAATCCAAAATCGAGTTTTTATCGACAAAGTAAGTTGAACTATAATCACTGGAGTTGGAAACCCAAATGCTACAGTTATCCTTAGTTGCAAGAGTACCAATATCGACGGAAGAACCGGTTACTTTCAAACTGCCTTGACCATCTCGACCTATTCCAATAGTATTGGCTGCAAAATTACCGTTAACTGTGATTGAACCATTGCCTCCCGAATTGGTAATGCCATACATATAGCCTATTTTCAGGTCGTTAAAGGTTGCGTTTCCCTCAAAGGTAACGTTACCCGTTCCTGGATTTACCCATGAGCCGGGTTCTTTGCTGCTATCGGCACTTTTATATCCGACCGTAAGATTACCCGTACAGGCAAAATCCCCCGTATAGATAGCAGTGCCGTTATTACCGAAATGAACAATATCGGTACTTTCGGGGACTTTTTCAACGCCTCCCTCGGTAAGCCAATTTGAAGCGGTATTCCAATCTTGAGAAGTTGTTCCCGTCCAGTAAACTGTTTCTGCAACTACATTTGACGGTATGGAGAAATAAAACAACAGTAAAGCCAGCAACAGCTTTAAAAAGGCAGAATTTGTCGAAGCCTTAAACATTTTTTCCGACATAATTCGTAAAAACACCATGCGCACTCAATTCTTATCGTTTGATAGCAAGATAAACATTGGCAGGGTAAAACAACAACCGCTTAGATGCTTCATAGCCTTTTATCCTCTCCATTGGAACAAACTCCAAAGGGAGAAAAAGAGCAATATATATACCAAGCTGCGTGATTTTTCCCCTCGACACTGTTTTGATTTCGCCTCGATAAACAGAACTTGGTCTTGTTTTATCGGTTATGGCGAAAGGAAATGGCTGGTTTATGAAAACATAAATCGGGAAACTTCAAGTGGAACCCATTTAAGTGAAATATAAAGATAACTTCATTTTCCTTAAAGTAAGTCCCCTTATATCGCTAAAATTTTACTTCTTATACCATCAATTCGAATAAATTCAAGTACTCTAATGATACAACTTCTCAAATTTTAACTTTTAACAGGTTTCCATACGGGTATGCCGCCGAATTTGTTCGTTTTATACTAGTTCCACTTGAAATTTTCCGGCTTTTATTTCATAAAACACCCATTTCCTTTCGCTGTAACCTGTAAAACAGGGAGTTTTATTTGTACGGGGACGAAATCAAAACGGCGTCGATAGGAAAATCAGGAGTCATAGTATAATTCCCAAAGATTAACATTTTATGCCTGAAAATTTCACATTGTGAGTTTTCCCTTACAATAGTATGAGTTTTGATATTACCCATTTTCTGCTAAATTATCTATTTTACCTAACGCATATATCGGGAAATTTTCAAAAATTTCTCCACCAAAACAAATGTATTTACCGATGTTTCCTACGTGAAAATCAAGTTTGCTTTGGGGCATACGATACAAATCCATTGTATCTCTTTTTTCACAAGATTTTAATTGTTGCAGTTTGAATACATGATGTATTCAGCATAAATCACAATTTTTTTGGAAATGGGTACGAACATGAAAAAAATGAATCTATTTGCCGGCATGCTGATGGCACTTGCGGGCATGGTCTCAGGACAATCTTACGCTGCTACAGGGTGCTATTCTGCAGCCTGTGATCCTGGCGTAGCGGCAGCGTGCACGGATACATGCGGTCCGGCGGTTGCAGGAAATTGCGGAAATGGTTGCGCAACGGGCTGCAATGATTTCGGTTTGGACGCCTGCGCTTTTGGAGCTGGTCAAGCCGTTCGCCGCAGCTTATGCAATGACGTTTGCTGGTCTGGTTATATCAATGCGGGTTATGATAGCAATACGCATGGTAATCTCAGCAATGGTTTTACTGATTGCTTCAGCAGCACTTCCCCCGCCTTCAATGCCGCGTATATTTCAGCCACTAAAAAGGCGTTTACCGGCGGTTGCGGTTTTGATTGGGGTTTTGGCGTTGACTTCATGTTTGGTGAAGACGCCCGCTTAATGCAGTCCTCGTTGGGCTGGGATTCCTCTTGGGATACCGGTTCGATGTACAATCCGGTCTCCAATGGTTATGACCGCGATTCGTACGGTTTCGCCATGCCTCAGTTCTATGCTGAAGTAGCGTTCAATAACTGGAGCGTAAAGATGGGGCATTTCTACGGATTGCTCGGCTACGAAGGTGTAAAAGCGACTGATCGTTTCTTCTATACCAAGGGTTTGAGCTTCCAGGTAACCCCGATTACCCAGACCGGTGTTTTGGCTTCTTACAACGGATTTGAAAATCTGGATATAACCCTCGGTTGGGTTAATGGTTGGAATAATGGATTTGATAACAGTGTTTACAGCGATGGTATGGTTACCGGCGCGTTCACCTATCACATGAATAAGTTTGCCTCCTTGAAGTACGCCTTCCAGTCTGGTACGGCTAACATGGCTGACGTTTTAGGATTTGCGGGACCGTTCAACCGAACATTCCCCCAAGGCAAAGCGGTTGGTTCGATGCACAATCTCGTGTTGGATTTACAACTGACAGATCGTTTGGACGCAGTTTCGACTTTGGATTACGGCGATTATTCTTATGCTGATAATACCAATGCGGGCGTTCGTTACCTGGTTTTAGGTCAACACCTGTATTATACTCTCAACAGCTGCTGGAAAGTCGGTATGCGAGCTGAATGGCTTAAGGGTACAAACGTTGTAGCTAACGAAGATACGGAACTGACCTCCTTAACTTTCGGTGCTAACTGGAATCCTTGCAGCATGAAGAACCTGACCATTCGTCCGGAACTTCGATATGACCGCGCTATTGGTCAGTATTCTGCGGGTGCCTTGAATGGCAGCATTGATCAAATTACTATGGGCTTTGACGCCGTATTGACGTTCTAAACAATACTCCTCTGAAGGTTTCGGATAATCTTCAAATAATAAAGGTCTGACAGAAACGGTTTCTGCCAGGCCTTTTATTTTGTACTTTTA
>CAYZMZ010000430.1:0-3163 GCA_964479655.1 uncultured Planctomycetaceae bacterium | reverse complement strand
AGAATCGAATTGACTTTGATCCTGCTGACAGGATACAATTTCCACGTCTTCCCATTCATACAGGGCAATTTGTGCACTGTACTGCGGAATACAGAACGAAATGGTCTTTCCGTTGTAACCGTCTGAAGGGTTACCCAGTAATCCAGCACGAGCCGACGCCTCAGTTTTGATAATATCCATAAAATTGTATAACGAGTTTTATCTATCTCGAGTTAAAACAAACTCCGCCAGTTGCTGCAGTGAGTTTACGGCCGTAACACCGAAGTCATTTAAGCTGTTCCAAAGCTAAATCAACCCGTTTTTCCGCCGCCTTGCGGGTAAAATCCAAGGCGTTTGTCCGCGTAATCCATGGTTGTAAAACTTCCAGGGGTTTCGGCTGCGCTTTCATCTGTCCGGCTATTTCAGTACGTTTTTCCGCCGATACGCACTGAAGGGTAAAAATTACTGCTAAAGTCGCTTTTTGTTTTTTAATATCTTGACCTAGCGTTTTGCCAACGGTTGCCTGCTGACCCGATAAATCCAGCAAGTCATCTATAATTTGGAAGGCCATGCCCAAATGATGTCCGAACATACCCAAGTGATCGACAACCTCTTGGTTGGCACCGGAAAAAAACGCGCCTAATCGACAGGAGCATTCTATCAGCGAAGCGGTTTTGCCTTCGATAATAGTATTGTACGTTTCTTCAGTTATGTCAAAATTTCCCAGATTGGCGATTTGAAGTAATTCACCCTCGCATAATTTGGAACTGGTTTGAGCGATCAAATTAAACGCCGGAATATCTTCCAGACTGGCGGCTAAATTTACCGATTTGGCTAACAGTAAGTCGCCGAACAGAACCGCGAGTTCGTTATTCCAGCGGGCGTTGACGGTTTCTTGATGACGGCGCAGATCCGCTTCGTCCAAAATATCGTCATGAACCAGGGACGCGGTATGAATCAATTCCATAACAGCGGCGCTGGTTATATGCTTTTCTGAAATCTCACCACAGACCATCCCGCTTAACAACGTTACAACCGGGCGTAAGCGTTTACCGGACAGGTTTCGTCCGTGTTCAAACAACGTCTCCAAAAGGGGCTGGCTGCTGGACATCGTTTTATGAAGCAAGTCTTCTACCCGAGTCAAGTCTGTTTCCACGGGGGTATAAAAAGAGGCTGGCAACGTACTTGAAGTCGGAATTTCCGTCGAGGTTTCAACGGATTGATCAGTTTGAGGGTTTATTTCTTTCACGGGATTGTTTGGGAAATTTATTCTTTTAATAAAACTTATGCCCCGTTCACCAATTAACCAAAGGACAACCGCGTTGCCGTTAAGTACGTTCTATATTCAACGAAAATCATTGAATAACGGAAAATACCCAGGTTGGTAAAAATCGCGAAACGGGCACAAACAATTCTGCTATTTTATCACAAAATCCAATCCTATTCAAGGGGACAAGAGAAATAGTTTGAAAATGGGGTAAAAATCGATAACCGTTTTGCTACTCTAAACAGAATAATTAAAAAAATTGTCTGTATATTTTGTTTTATTAAAAAGCAATAATCGCTCTCCCGGTTGACTTTTGTAGAATTTGTAGTAGAAATATAATAAGGAAAGATGGCAGAAGATTGTTTCTGCTTTTTTATTAAAATTTTTTATCAGGAGATAAAGACTATGGCAGCTAAAGTAGATAGCTCTAAATGCGTTGGTTGCGGCACTTGCGTTGACGCTTGCCCGTTGGAAGCCATTAAATTGGAAGGCGATGTCGCCGTTGTAGACCCGGATACCTGTGGCGGTTGCGGTTCTTGCGTTAGCGAATGCCCCTCAGAAGCCATTACCTTGGAAGACTAAGTCGGAATACTCGTTATTTATACTATAAATACGCGATTTTTCCCCGAAATGCCGTTTTGATTTCGTCCCTAGGAAGATTAATCGCTCTGTTTTGCAGAGTTGGACGAAAAGAAACGGCTAGTTTATGGTAATATAAACGGGTTGATTTATGCCTGATTCCACTCGAGTTTTTTTCGACTTGCGGTAAATGGAACAGACGTATCACTTCACGACAATACTGAAATTACCGTACGGTAAGAGGTTATTGCCGTGAAGCCGAGGTTTTGTACCGTAAAATATCAAGGGTACTTCTGACAATTCAATTTTCCGTTCCGCTGTTTTTTCGTAGATTTCAGGGCGTAAAGCAGAGATTTATACTATGACTGCTTGATTTACCCTTCCTCGGCGTTGTTTTGATTTCGTCTTGACTAAACCAATAGGACGAAAATCTTGTTTTACCGATTAGAGTAAAAAGAAACGGCTGGAAGATTGCGGTACAAATCGGAAAAATTTCACGTGGAATCCGTATAATAGTACATTGCATAAAAGCGCAAAAAAAAGCTATGAATCGTTCTCTATTCAGTCGTATACTTTATTTTTTTGTTAAGAGGCTGGTATCGTTAATCTACCATTTGCTTTTTTGGGGTACGTATATCGGGGCGAAAAACGTACCGAAAACCGGGCGCGTGATTATCGCCTGTAATCATCAAAGTCATTTAGACCCGCCTGTTGTCGGGGCGGGCGTTTCCCGAACCGTATCGTTTATGGCGCGCGAAACGCTTTTTCGCGGCTTTTTTGGGAAATATATCAGCGCGATTAACGCCTTTCCCATAGACCGGGAACGCCCCATTGGCGGTATTAAAGAGGCTCTCCGGCGGCTAAAATTAGACGAATGCGTTGCGGTTTTTCCGGAAGGCTCTCGAACGTTCGATGGGAATTTACAGGATTTCCTGCCGGGCTTGGTTGCCATCGCGCAAAAAACCAAAAGTCCGATTGTACCGGCGGCGATTGAAGGTGCCTTTGACGCTATGCCCCGATCGGAAAATGGAAAAGTGCATCTGTTTAAAAAAATCGCGGTTATTTACAGCGAGCCGATTCCCGTTGAAACCGTAACGTCGTTAAGTACAGACGAATTATTGGTTTTAGTTCGTCAGAAAATAGTAGAAAATATCAATACGCTTCGTCAGATGAAATCATTTAAGGATAAACCCCAAATCGCGCAGTAGGTGATCTTATGTCCGAATATTCCGCTGAAATTATCAATCTCCATAAGCATTATGAACTAGGGGGCGAAACAGTTCGTGCGCTCAATGGAGTGTCCTTTAGTATACGGCATGGCGAATTTGTCGCTATTAT
>CAYZMZ010000429.1:0-3171 GCA_964479655.1 uncultured Planctomycetaceae bacterium | reverse complement strand
CGCCCTAATCAACCAAGCGAAGGGTTGTATGATTCTGAAGGACGAAATCAAAGCGGCGTCAAGAGAAAAAATCAAGTAGTCATAGTATAATACAAGCCGGAAAAAATTCAAGTAGAATTAGTATTCCTTTCTATAGTAGGGTTATTTGATTTTCAGACCCGGAATCAGCGGCGAGGCGTCGATTAATTCCAGGTCTTTGACCATTTGTAAGGTTCCTTCTTTGTATTTTTTGAAATGCGGGGATTGAATATGGCTGTCGTAAGCGGCTTTATCCGCGTAAATTTCCAGAATCGTAATTTTTGTCGGATTGTCTTTTTCGGCAACCGCGTACAAGGTCAGTACGCCCGGCTCACATTGCATGGAACGGGTAATTCCTTCCTTGAGCAAGGTATTGTAGGCGTCCAGCTGAGCGGGATCGACTTTAATTTTAGACAGGCGAATCATCGGCGCGTTTTTTGCAGACTGATTTCCGCCTGTCGCGGTGCGATAATCTTCGTCGGAGACGGGTTCCAGCCAGGTGTTTTTATTTTCAGCAGGATTGCATTCAACTGCCAGATGAGCAAACCAGGCGTCCGGCGCGGCTCCATGCCAATGCTCGACATTGCACGGAATTTCCACAATATCGCCGGGAACCAGCCGCCGTGCCGTTTGACCGCGTTGCTGATAATATCCAACGCCTCCAACACAGATAAGCATCTGTCCACCGGTATGTTTATGCCAGTTATTACGACAGCCCGGTTCAAAGGTAACGTTAAAAACAGGGGTATTCAACTGTTTATTACTTGTTAGGGGAGCCAGCCAGGATCGTCCGCTGAAATACTGCGCGTAGCCGGTATTTTCCTTCCCTAAAGGAAAGGTGCTGACTTGAGGAATCGCCTCGTTGAGCGCGGAAGCTTCTTTGTCGGAATCGCTTTTGCCTGAATCGACTTTGCCTGAATCGCCTTTACCGCTTTCTGTTTGCGTGCGATCTTTTTGGGCGAGAGTAATAATCGCGTTTGTTTGCGCCTCGGTTAGCCCGTTCTTTTGAGCGATTCCTATATGCGCTTTCAGCTGCGGTTCGACGCCGGGAATAACTGATAGCATGGCAACGGTTGCCAGCTCGCGGGTTTGCCAGTCGAGGTTATCACGTGCGAAAATATCGCCGAATAAGTGGGATTTGAGATATTCGTCGATGGCGGGGGCAAATTCAAACAGTTCGCCCTTAACCGGAGCGCCGCAGAGTTTAGTCTGATTTTCGGTACCGAAGTCGAGGCTTTTTCTTTCCGGCAGAGGAGAGGGAAGCGGACCGGGAACATCGGTAATTCCGATGTCTTCCCGTTCTTTGAGCAGGGTCATAAACGTCCCCAAGGCGTTCAAGCTGCGGGGAAATCCGCAATAGGCGTATGTTTGAACGAGAATTTCCTTGATTTGATTGACCGTCAATCCATCGTTCAGCCCCTCGGTCAGAGATTGCTTCAGCGCAATCAAGTCGCCCTTGGCGGCATCGGCTGCAATGGCGGCGATACGTTGTTGATGAACATTTAATACTGTTGTATTCATAATTTGTCCTTCCGAAATGGATGATATGGTTTGCGTGCAAAACAATAAAAAAGCGATAGCCGCTGTTTTTAGAGACAATGCGGTTCTGCTGGAATTTTCAGTTGTAACCAATTTCATGGGAAATACTCCTTTGTTGAGTTATACTATGACTATGTGATTTTTTCCGGTTTGCATAACATAAACCAGTCGTTCCATTTCGTCCTGATTGGCAAAATTAGGATTTAGCTCAACTTATTGGGCGAAATTGAACGACGTTAAGAGGAAAATTCAAGTAGCCATAGTATAAACAGGCGCAAAACGTAATTTTACCGACAATAACGGGGATAGCCGTCGATTTTACCAGCGGATTAACTCCTCGATTGTTGGTATTCTATACCTTAGAGTTACTCTAAAGCAATGGGGGGCGGCAAGAATTTTTTGAAAATTTTTCAAAAAAATTATTTCAGGTCTGAAATAGAGCGATTGTATACCGCTTTTGAACATTGAATCAGATTTGTCTGTTTAAATAGTAACTTCGTTTTGAATACGCTTTAGAAATAAAAATTAACCCGATTAGAGCGAGAAGAAACGCCTGGGGTAGAACAGGAATAGAATTGTCTAAATCGGGACAAATTCAAATGGAATCGGGGCAATTCCGCTTCTAAATGTTTTGGGAGAAGTGAAATCGCTCCCCCGCTTGACTTTTTCTTTTCGTGGTTTAGCATTAAAGCGTGGACGACTTGACGTTTTTGATTCCTGTTTTTTTGAAGGATATTGTTATGTTGAAAAGATTGATTTTGAGTGTCGGTCTGTTGCTGCTATCGAGCTGGACGCTGGCGGGCGAGTTTTATTTTCAGGGAGAAACGGATAAAAATCCGCTGGAATATAAACCGGGTGAACAGATGGTTTTTTCGATTTCGTTGCTGGAAGATGGCAAGCCCGTTGCGGGTAAGAATCTAAAATGGACGCGCCGCGGAGACGATGGTAAAACCGAAACCGGAGAAGCGATTTCTTCGGCAAACGAACCGCTGGTTGTAAAGACGTCTATAGAAGTTCCCGGATTTGTCCATATCAACGTTGTGGGGCTGGACGAGAACAAAAATCCATTAAAAAATGGAACGGGTAATGCGCCTGCTTTTGACGGCGGTGCAGGGGTTCGGCTTGCGGAGATTCAGGGCTGGCCCGAACCGGTCGATTTTGATGCCTATTGGGCAGGTCAGAAAGCCAAACTCAATCAGATTCCGATTCGGGTCGAAAAAATCGCCGTGGACAGCGGCAGTCCCAGCGTTGACTGCTGGGATATAAAGGTTGATTGTTTGGGTAAGCCTGTTTCCGGTTATCTTTGTATTCCGAAAAACGCCCAGAATAAATCGTTGCCCGCCGTTGTTTCGTATCATGGTTATGGATTCAGCGGAGCTAATAAGCATCCCAGTAACTATGAAATTACGTTTGATATTAATGCGCACGGCTATCTCAACGGTCAGCCAGAGGAGTATTACAAGAATCTTGCCAATACGGATTTGCGAGGTTACGCCTTCAACAAAGAGGAAAACGCGAAACCCGAAACGGCGTATTTTAACGGCATGTTTTTGCGTGTTATTCGTTCTTTACAGTTTGTAAAATCCCTGCCTGAGTGGAATGGCAAAGACCTTA
>CAYZMZ010000428.1:0-3173 GCA_964479655.1 uncultured Planctomycetaceae bacterium | reverse complement strand
TTGCCGATCAGGGCGAAATGAAACGACTGATTTTTGTTATGCAAACCGGAAAAAGTCAAGTGGAACCAGTATATATTGTTTTATCGTCGTGGTTGCGTTGATAGTAATCCTGTTTTTGATAGCAACGGTAATAAAATTTTCAGGAGCGTTAAACGTCGATCAATGGCAGCCGGAAAGAAAAGCGCAGTACGAAAATCTGCTTAAAACGACGATTCCCGATACTCTAACCTGGGTTCGATTTAAACAATGGCATGGAATGAGAGATGTCGTTATTCGGGGCGAGTTTTACTGTTCCGAATCGGATTGGGACTTGATGTTCGTTGAATCTAAATCGAAAAACGAGTTCAAGGATATTTCTTCTCAAGAGGCGATTAACGAAGCGAAGGCGATTGCTTTCGGCGATCCGCCCGTATTTCGTTCTGATTGCCGCTATCAATTCCAGACAACCCGCTGCCCGGAATCGACCGCTTTTGAAAGCCTGATAGCTGAAATTCCCGATGGTAACAATTCGCCTCAGGAAGAGCCAAACAACAAGATTCATGTTTGGTTTGTCAAAACGCTATAAGATTCATTTCTCCGGTTCTGTCTTTAAAACAAATGGGGAATTAACTTATCGTTGTAATTGTGCATACACATCCGTTCAATACGGCATTCAAAAGCTCCGCGATTCACTCAATCGCGATCCATAGGGTCGAGGTCGAAAGCTGGGCTATTTAACCGCTACGCGGTTGGGAAATACCCAGCCCAAGCGGTATTCTAAATCGGCAATATTACCTCCGCCAACCTCTTTTTCGGCAACCGGCGGCAGACGAACAGTCTCCCCCGCTCAGAGCTTCCCGTTATTTTATTGTGGACGAGGACGTCCGCGCTCCAGAGAGTCAGCGGTATCGACTGAGGTACCATCGAAATAAGTTTTATTCAAGAATCGCTAAAATTCCGCTCTCCGGTACGATTAGATATTCATCTCCATTTAATTCGACGGCCGTTGCCTGGTACGGCTGAAAAAGAACCCGATCTCCGTCTTTAACCTGAAGCACACTCCGGCTTCCATCTGCCAGTAATTTACCATCTCCTACAGCAAGAACCTTGCCTTCATTGAGCTTCTTCTGCGCACTTTCTGGAAGAATTATTCCTCCTTGCGTGCTTTTGGGGCTTTTCAGACGTCTTAATACTACATTATCTCCGATAGGCACTAAAGTCATTGTTCCTTTTTTCTCCTGAATGCAGAAAAGTAAATCGCGAGATGTATTTGCACTCTCTTTCAAACGGCGATCGACTTTTCCTGTTAACAAGCGATTTGTTACTCTAATACTCAATACTATATTAAAGCGTATTCCTGTACCCTTGTCGAGAGTACTACACAAATTCTTTGCAAAAATATCAATATAGATAAAATACCACAAATAAGCGAAATAGGCAGGATTATTTATGATTATAATCGCTTTTTTTGCGTTCTCGCGCTGGAATATCTGGTATAACTACCCTGACTAGGACATTTTATCGCCTCCGACTTAAATGCTGAGCGTTTAATTCCAGCTTTTCTTTTTGAATATCGGATAGTAAATAGTCGATTGTATTGATATATTTCCGAGCGTTGTCTATTTCTGATTGCTCTGTATGAAATAAATAATTCGCCTGACAGAGGGATTGCCATGTCTGAGATTTGGCAGATAAATAGGCGTTTAACCCCCGTCGAGTTCGGCGCGTAAACAGCAACAGCAACGCCGCGACTCCCACGACAAACCAAATCGCGGTTACAATATAGACATGAACCGGATATAAAACAGTCGTTCTGAAGGGATACAACGCCTGAACAGCCGCCTCTGGATATAATATTCCTCTGTATAAATAGTCATAAAAGAAATTCTTTACCGGCAGCCAGGCAAGCAAGATCATCCACGTAAAAAACAACAGTTCGTAAAACCAGCGGACGTACCAGCGGGAGTTCTTTTCTGCCAGGCGTTCTACCGTATCGGAAATTCGTTCGTCAGAACTAGCAATAAACTGTTCGGCGGTAACCATCGCCTGCTCGTTGATTTGCTCCAAATCATTATGCGGGAATCCGGCGTTGTGAACCGCGTTTTTCAAAATAATTTTATTTTCTTCCTGTTCGGATAACGACCAGATGTCCGTTGGAATGGAATCCCAGATAGTTTGAGATTGCTTGTCTTTAATCCAGCCGGAAACCCGCCGCGCGCCCTCAACGGTTCCTAAAACCGCAAGCTGCGTCAGACTTCTAGCCCGCCAGACCAGCGATCCGAGTACAATTTGATCTAAGCGATTGTAAATTTGCAACGCAAATCCAAAAGGACTGGTTCCCCATCGACGAATAATAGACGAACGAATCAGCGATTCCCATTGATGCCGCGCGTCCTTCAGTTCAGCAAGCCGCTTTTGCGTTAGTCTTTCAATATACTGCTGTCGGATGAGCTTTATTTTCGATTCCAGATACGCCAAGTCCGGCTCCGACTTTTTCAGATTCTGCCGAATTTTATCCAGGGAATCCTGAGCAATATCCAAAAAATGATACCGTCTGATTCCCGCCGCTCCAATTTGAGTTAGCTGGCAGGAAAGCAGATGAATCAAGTCGGCGAAATCGCCCTGAACCGGCTGATGACCGGGAGAAGGGTTTAACGCCTCCAGAGAATCGACAAAATAGATTTTATCGATGTTGTTGAACGATTTCTCCAGCGATCGTTTCCAATCGGCGCGAATATCGGTATCCAAATTAGCGTGCGTTTGAACCCAGATTAAACTAGCTCCGACGGAGGCAAAACGCAGTTCCTCCATAACCGCCTGATTTTTGTACTTTTGCTGCGTTGTAACAGTCAGAATTACATCGCAAAAAGGGATTATTTCTCGCAACGCAGTGCGATTATCTTCCTCCGTACTGTCCGGGTCTGGACAGTCGATTATCATCACTTTTTCTAAAATCGGACTGTCTGAATGAACCACGTTGATAATTGATTCAGGAATACCGAGCATTTGAGCGTTATACCCGGCAGCACAGTATAAAGTCGCTTTCTTGGTTGTCGGACGAACAGGAGAGGAAACCGCCAGTTTTTGCCCCAGAAGAGCGTTTACCAGCGAACTTTTACCGACTCCCGTTCCGCCTAAAAGAGCGATTACCAACAACGGATTGGAGTTGTCTTGCGCTTGACATAAAGACTGAT
>CAYZMZ010000427.1:0-3189 GCA_964479655.1 uncultured Planctomycetaceae bacterium | reverse complement strand
GTTTTTAGCCGAAAGACCGACCATAACAATCAAACCGATTTGTGTGTACAAATTTATATCTAAACTTCGCAGGAAGACAGCTAAAACCGCACCCGATACGCCCAACGGAACCGCCATGATAATAATCAGCGGAGCTGACCAGGATTCGTATTGAGCCGCTAAAACCAAAAAGCCAAATATCAGCGATAATACAAATATAACCGCAATCGACGTTCCGGCTCCCGACTGCTGATACGCCATGCCGGTCCACTGAACGTCAAAACCTTCCGGTAAATCGTTATGCGCGATTTGCTTCATCAAACTCATTCCAACGCCCGACGATTGCCCCGGATTAAGCAAGCCGTTGACCATCGTTGTTGTATACAAATTGTATCTGTTAATAAATTGCGGTCCGACGGTTTCTTCCAGCGTTGCAAACGACGACAGGGGGACTTTCTTGCCTTCGGCATTTATAACCGGAACTGCCATAATACTTTCCCAGTTTGATCGGCGATTGTCTTGCGCTTGAATAATTACCTGGAAAACCCGTCCGTAAATATTGAAGTCGTTGATATACTTACTGCCCAAATATCCCTGGAGGGAGGAGTAAATTTGACTTAAATCGATGCCCATCTTTTTGACTTTTTCGCGGTCTATTTTCAGATATAACTGAGGATAAGTCGGTTGAAAAGTCGAATTGATCTGCGAAAAGACGCCGGTTTCCTTTCCCTGCTGATTCATTGTTTGGGCGGCGTTATATAACGTTTCAAATCCGGATTCGTTCTTATCGATTAACTGTCCTTCCAAACCCCCGGTCGTTCCGATGCCCATAATTGGGGGCGGCGAAAAGACCAACGCTCTTGCCTGTACAATTTCCTGATTCAAAACCATCATCATACGCATCGCAAGTCTATCTGCTTCCGCCGCTTTATCTTTTCGCTGATTCCAATTGCGCAGAGAAATAATTCCCAACGCGACGTTGGTTGAGGGGTTGCCATCTATCATTGAGTAACCGGTAACATAATGCGTATTGGAAATCTCTTTGGAGAAATTCTGTTGAATAACTTCGTTGATGCGTGCGGTAACCTTTTCCGTTTCTTGAAGCGAGCGTCCGTCCGGCAAACGAATATCGATAAACAACGCCCCTTGGTCTTCGTTGGGAATAAATCCTTGCGGCATGACGGTCATTCCCCACCATAGCAATCCGACCAACGCGACCCAGAACAGCAAAATAATCCAGGTATTAACGGTAAGAAAAGCCAGGTTCCGTTCGTACCATCGGGCGAAACCGTTGAAGCCGTAATTGAACCAGCGAAAACCAATAAACTTCTTTTCTTCTGGAATCGATTTACGCAGTAAAATCGCGCATAACGCCGGAGCGATGGTCAATGCGCACAACGCTGAAATCAAAACCGAGCCGGCAATAGTCAGAGCGAATTGCTGATACATAATTCCCACCAAGCCGGAAATAAACATCGTCGGAAGAAAAACGGCCATCAAAACGCATGTCGTAGCAACAATCGGTCCGGTAACCTCGGTCATCGATTTTATCGCCGCCTCGCGCGGATTCAATCCTTCTTCGTCTAATAATCGCTGACAGTTTTCGACAACAACAATCGCGTCGTCAACCACAATACCGATTACCAAGCACAATCCGAACAAGGTGAGCGTATTGATGGTAAAGCCCATCATTCCCATCATAAAAAACGTTCCGACCAAGGAAACGGGAATTGTCAGAGAGGGAATCAACGCAGCACGCCAGTCTTGCAGGAAAATATAGACAACGCACACGACAATCGCAATGGTAAGTATGAGCGTAAATCCAACTTCTTCCAAAGACGCCGAAATAAACATGGTAGAATCGTAGGCGTTGAGATATTCAATTCCCGCCGATTCAAATTCTGGTTTAAGCCCTTCGAGCGTCTTTTGAATTTCTTTTGCAACGTTCATCGAGTTGGCTCCCGGAGCGGCGTAAACCGCGATTGTTGTTGCGGGGCGATATTTAGGTTTATAGTTGGATAAGCCGTCTAATACCGACTGAGAAACGCCCTGTTGCTTCATCTTTTCCAAGTCTGCCGGGGAGGGCGCAAATTCCATATTGTACGATCCGCGGGAATACTGCTGTTTTGCCAGTTCGATTTTGGCAATATCCTTTAATTTTAGCACGCGCCCGTCGTCTGAAGTTCGGACAACCAGATTTTCAAATTCTTCTACGCTTTGCAATCGTCCTTGCGTTGTTAAAATCAACGTATTGAGCTGACCTTGGGGAGCTGGTTCGGAACCGATACTGCCGGCGGCAACTTGAGTATTTTGCTCTGAAAGAACATCGGATATATCCGTTATAGAAATATTCCGTTCCGCTAATATATTAGGATCAAGCCAGATTCGCATACTGAAATCGCTGGAATCCATAAGATCGGCTTCGCCTACTCCCGAAATTCGCGATAAAATGTCTTTAACGTTAATTGAAACGTAGTTCGACAGATATAATTGGTCTTTGGTTTGAGACGCTTTATCGGTTAGCTGAAAACTATAAAATCCCAGTACGCTAGGCGATTGCTTCTTAACGGTTACTCCTGTCTGCTGAACTTCCTGCGGCAAGCGCGGCTGAGCCAAATTGACCATATTTAATACGTTGACTGTATTAATATCGGGATTCGTTCCGATTTGAAAGTAGATTTTAAGAGAATACGTGCCGTCGTTTGAGCAGGTAGAAGTCATATAGAGCATTTTATCGACTCCGTTGACCTGCGTTTCAATCGGAACCGCCACCGTTTGGGTTAGCGTTTGAGCATCCGCCCCGGAATAGGAGCAGCTTACTGTTACCGAGGGCGGAACAATATTAGGAAACTGTTCTATCGGCAGCTGAAGTGCGGTTACCAAACCGGCAATAAAAATCAAAACGGATACAACCGTAGCGAAAATCGGACGTTCAATAAAAAATTTTGAAAACATGGATTATGCCTGGTAAAAGGGATGATTTATACTCTGACTACACAAGTTTTCCTCGCGGCAACGTTTATTCCTTCATTGGTTTTTCCGCGATTGAAGCAATATCGTCATTGTACGAAATTCTCTGATTTTTTACAAGGGGGGCAGTACTCTATTCGAGAAAAATAAGTATTTGTATTTCCGCAAGTTATACTATGATTACTTGATTCTTCCTATTGACGCCGTTTTGATTTCGGCACAAAAGAACCCAAAACTCCC
>CAYZMZ010000426.1:0-3195 GCA_964479655.1 uncultured Planctomycetaceae bacterium | reverse complement strand
AGTACCATGCTCCGCAATAATCAATTTATTCTCGAAAGATTGATTATTTTCAAAAGAACTCCGTCTGAATGTCTGAAAAACGCTTGCATGGCATTGACTCCAAAAATTTCTTGACGAACATCTCTCAAACAAAACGCAAACTATGTAATTTACCCGTTCTAACGGTTTTATCAAAATTGGGTGGACTATATGGGGGATTCTTGGCAAAATACACTTTTAACAGGTTGACATATCATGGGAAATGGAGTATAATATCCGACTTGATTAATAATATATAGAATACTCAAAAGACTATATCCAGCTCGAGAGTACTCCGTTGGAAACAGTACAATATGAATAAAAACATACAAATTCGCGGTGCCAGAGAACATAATCTGGTTAACGTCAACATAGAATTACCCCGAAATGAACTAATCTGCTTTACCGGCGTTTCCGGCTCGGGTAAAAGCTCGCTGGCATTCGATACGCTCTATGCCGAAGGTCAGCGGCGATATGTAGAAAGCCTGTCTTCTTTTGCCCGTCAGTTTTTAGGTCAGATGCCCAAGCCAGACGTCGATTTGATTTCCGGCTTAAGTCCCGCTATTTCTATCGCCCAAAAGACCGCCGGCAGCAATCCGCGCTCTACCGTCGGAACAATAACAGAAATTTACGATTATCTGCGGGTTTTATACGCCCGAATCGGGGTCGGGCATTGTCCGGTTTGCGGTAAACCGGTAACCGCTCAAACCCGGCAACAAATTTTGGGTAAGATTCTCTTTTTGGGAGAAAACAGTCCCGTTTCAGAATCCAGTCAAGATAAAACAGGCAAAGACGATAAACCGATTCAGTTTTTATTTTTAGCACCCAAGGCGTATCACCAAAAAGGGGAATTTAAAGACTTATTTGAAGAAATTCGCCGACAGGGATTTTCCCGCGTGCGGGTAGACGGTACCGTTCGTCAACTGACAGAAGACATCCGTTTGGACCGACAGATGCGGCATAATATCGAGGTCGTAATAGACAGACTGGTAATCAATAAGCAAAATCGTCCGCGAATTTTAGATGCGGTGGAAAGCTCGTTAAAAGTCGGAAACGGAGAAATGATTCTCGGCTGCGAAAGCGGCAACTTTAACGATGTCCGCTTTTCCAGTCAATACGCCTGTCCGACTTGCGGTATGAGCTTCGGAGTTCCAACTCCTCAAATGTTCAGTTTTAATTCTCCTCAAGGCGCGTGTCCTGAATGCAACGGCTTGGGAGAAATTTATACCTTCGATCCCGCTAAACTCGCTTCGCATCCCGAATTATCAATCGCGCAAGGGGCGTTGGAGATGCTGCCTCCGATGGAGGAACTGGGACGATGGCGCCGCTGTATCTATCAGGGAGTTGCCGAATTTCTGGAAAAGAAAATGGAACTGGAACCGGGATACGTGCTCAATACGCCTTGGAAGGAACTCAATTCTTCGGTCAAGCATAAAATTTTATGGGGAACGGGAGAAGCGCATATTACCTTTTCCTATCAAAACGGTGTCAATGAACAAAAATGGGGCGGTCCCTACGAGGGATTTATTCCGTCTTTGCTAGCTCAATACAAGGCGGCAGGCAATACGATTCAAAAACGTCAGTTGGAAAAATACATGGACGTTGTTCCCTGCGGGCATTGTGAAGGCGAACGGCTAAACGTTCAGGCACGAAACGTTAAATTAACCGCGAAAGGGGGATTGTTCGATTCTCAATGGCTGTCCTTGCCTGCGGTTTGCAACCTGTCGATTCAAGCCGCGCGCGATTTCTTCTCTCATTTACTGCTCGACGATACCGAAAAAATTATCGCAACAGACGCCTTGAAAGAAATCGAAGGGCGATTGAGTTTTCTGTCCGATGTCGGATTGAATTATTTGACTTTAGGACGAACAGCTCCAACGCTATCCGGCGGAGAGATGCAGCGAATTCGTCTGGCAGGACAAATCGGCTGCGGATTAACTGGCGTTTTGTATATCTTGGACGAACCGTCCATCGGACTGCATTCACGAGACAACGTCAGACTGCTTAACTCGTTATCCAGACTGCGGAATTTAGGCAATACGGTTGTTGTCGTCGAACACGATGAAGATACCATGCGGGCGGCAGACATGATTGTCGATTTCGGTCCCGGAGCCGGTTCCAAAGGCGGATACGTAGTTGCTTCAGGTACTCTCAAGCAGATTATCGACGATCCTAAAAGTATTACCGGAGCGTTTCTGTCGGGCAGAAGAACGATTCCGATTCCTGAGCAACGGCGTCTGACCGCAGCGGCTCCCCAAGCGATTGGACGAGGCGCGAAATCGGGTATGATTCGCAAGTCCAAAAAATCAACCGTGGTAAATAAAAACCAGTCGTTGATTGTTCGCGGAGCGCGTTATCATAATCTGCAAAATATAGACGTTGAATTTCCGCTGGGCAAGTTTATCTGCGTTACCGGCGTATCCGGGTCGGGTAAAAGTTCGCTGGTAAACGGAATTTTAGTCGAGGCGTTACATCGGGATTTAAATCGCGGAATTGGGATACCCGGAGAGCATGACAAAATCGAAGGAATCGAAAATCTCGATAAAATGATTGCTATCAATCAGTCTCCCATCGGTCGAACTCCGCGCAGCAATCCCGCTACGTACATAAAACTGTTTGATGAAATTCGGGATTTATACGCAACCATGCCCCTGGCAAAGGCAAAAGGATTTAAATCCGGACGATTCAGTTTCAACGTTCAAGGCGGTCGATGCGAAGCGTGTCAGGGCAACGGAGCGCAAAAGCTGGAAATGGATTTCCTGGCCGATATTTGGACTACCTGCCCGGTTTGCAATGGTAAACGTTTTAACAGCGAAACTCTGTCCATCGAATTTAAGGGGAAGTCTATTGCCGACGTCTTGGAGATGGACGTCGATTCTGCCATGGAGTTATTTGAAAATATCCCGAAGATTCACGCGATGCTTAAAACGCTTCACGATGTCGGATTGGGATATATGAAAATCGGTCAGCCGTCCCCGACTCTATCCGGCGGAGAGGCGCAGCGAATCAAGCTGGCTAGGGAACTGAATAAAATCGCGACAGGCAGAACTTTGTACATGCTGGACGAACCAACTACCGGCCTGCATTTTTCCGATATAGATTTACTGCTTAAAGTTCTGCATAATTTCGTCGAACTGGGCAATACGGTAATCGTCATTGAGCATAATTTAGATGTAA
>CAYZMZ010000425.1:0-3200 GCA_964479655.1 uncultured Planctomycetaceae bacterium | reverse complement strand
CGGGCTTGCAATTGTACTGAACTTACGTTTATGTTTAATTGGTCAGTTCCGTAAATATTGGTTTGACTGCTGTTTTCCGGATTAACGGTTTATTCAAGATTTACCGGTTGAGTACATTCAAAATTGAATCTCGTGAAAACTTTCAATAAAAACCATATAATCATTTTTCAGAATTAAAAATTCACCATTTAACGTATATATACTAATATGACACAACCAAATAAACAGGGCGAAGTTTGGGTTTTCGCCGAACAGGAGGACGGCGTTCTCCATGACGTTTGTCTGGAACTGCTCGGGCGCGCTCGACAGCTGGCAGACCGGTTAGGCGTAAAAGTTGGAGCGATTTTACCCGGCTATCAGGTAGAATCTTTGGCGGATAAACTTATTGCCCAAGGGGCAGATAATATTTATCTGGTCGATCAACCGTGCCTGAAAACCTATACAACGTTGCCCTACGCACGTATTATTTGCGATTTAATCGCTAAATATGAGCCTCAAATAGTACTCTTTGGAGCCACTCCTGAAGGACGCGATTTAGCTCCTCGAATTGCCTCCGAAACCCGTTCTGGTTTAACTGCCGATTGTACCGACCTGGATATTCAGGACGTATCAGACGCCAAAAGCGGAGAAGTGCACGAAAAACTGCTACTGCAAATTCGTCCCGCGTTCGGCGGCAATATTATTGCAACAATTGTCAACTATACGCAATGGCCTCAAATGGCGACGGTTCGTGAAGGCGTTATGCCCTTATTCGATCCCGATACAACGCGTACCGGCAAGATAATCAAAGAAAAGATTAACGTCGATCAAATCGCGGGACTGGTAGAAGTTCTGGAACGCTTCAAAGAACCGAAAAAGGTCAATTTGAAAGCCGCGCGTGTAATCGTCGCCGGCGGCGGAGGCGTGGGCAGCAAAGAGAATTTCGATTTAATTAAAGAACTGGCTGGTGCGTTAGGCGGAGCAGTTGGCGCATCTCGTGCTGCTGTGGACAGCGGTTTTATCGGGAAAGAGTACCAAATCGGGCAGACGGGTACTACCGTTCGTCCGGCGTTGTACGTCGCGCTGGTATGCAGGAATCCGCCAAAATTATTGCTATAAATAACGATCCAGACGCTCCGATTTTTGGCGTTGCCAACTACGGAATTGTGGGCGATTTAAACGACGTCGTTCCGAAAATGATCAAGGCCATCAAACTGCGTCGAGCAGAATAGTATAAAGGAGAACACTACAATGGGAAATTATTTCCTTGACAATGAGGATATTCAATTTGCGCTGGACAGTTTGGACATAAAAGAATTGGCGCAGCTGCAGGAAACGTATGCGGAAAACGGCAACGCCGATTACGCCCCGGAAAATATAGACGATGCGGTTTCCGGCTATCGGGAAATCCTGAAGATTACCGGTGATATTGCGGCGCAAACCATCGCTCCGTCTGCCGAACAGGTCGATATTGAAGGCAACACGCATAACGATAACGGTACCGTTACGCTCAATCCGCTGGTTCAGAGAAATCTGGATAAACTGGCTCAGGGTAATTTACTCGGATTCACCCTGCCGCGAAAATACGGCGGTTTGAACTGTCCGAATTTGATTTATACCATGGCGACGGAAATCGTCAGCCGCGCCGACTGCTCTTTTATGAATATGTTCGGACTGCAGGGGATTGCCGATACGATCAATGCCTTTGCTTCCCAGCAGATAAAAGACATGTCTTTACCGCGTTTTTGTACCGGCGAGGTTACCGGTGCGATGGTTCTTACTGAACCCGATGCAGGATCAGATTTACAGGCTGTACGTTTGCGTGCAGATTTAACCGCCGACGGACGCTGGATTCTCAACGGCGTAAAACGGTTTATTACCAACGGCTGCGGAGAAATCCTGCTGGTACTAGCCCGTTCTGAAGCGGAAATTTCCGACGGGCGCGGTTTGAGTTTATTCTACGTAGAATCCGATGAAACGGTAAAGGTTCGACATCTGGAAAGCAAGCTGGGTATTCACGGTTCTCCGACATGTGAACTAACGTTTACCAATACCCCCGCCTTGCTGGTAGGTGAACGTCAACGTGGTTTAATTACCTATGTTATGGCTTTGATGAACGGGGCGCGAGTCGGTATTGCCGCCCAATCGCTGGGAGTTGCAGAAGCGGCGTTTCGCCTGGCGCGTTCTTATGCCGCCGCCCGCGAACAGTTTGGCGCGCCTATTGAGGTACTGCCGCCGGTTGCCGAAATGCTGGTCGATATGAAGGTCAAAATCGAGGCGTCCCGCGCTCTGACCTATCATACGTGTACAGTTTGCGACAAGGAAAACAACGGACAGCGATTATCTGAAACACCGGGTATTCCGAAGGAGATTGTAACCGTTCAGCGTAAAGCCGCCCGCGCCGCCAAGCGTGTCAACGGTATGCTCACGCCGATGTCCAAGTACTACGGCTCTGAAATGGCGATTGAAGTTACCAACAAGGGAATTCAAGTCTTGGGCGGATCGGGATACATCAAGGATTACGCAGCTGAAAGATATGTTCGTGATGCCCGTATTACCAGTATATACGAAGGTACAAGTCAGTTGCAGGTCGTTGCCGCGATTAAAGGCTTAACCGCCGGTACGTTTGAAAATTATATTGTGGATTTGTTTGAAAGTAAGACGTATTCCTGCCCAACGCTGGAATCGCTGAAATCCAAATTGATTGCCGCCCGGGTAAAAACCGTCGAGGCGATCAATTTTGCCAAAGAGCAAGGGGTATCCTTTGTAGATCTTTCTGCTAGAAAACTGGTTGACTGCGCGATTGATATTTTAATCGGACATCTGTTTTTACAGCAGGCGGACAAATGCGAACGAAAGGGCAAAGTTGCCGCCTACTTTATTGAAAAGCAGATACCGGAAATAAACTCCCGTTGCGAAACGGTTCAAAACGCCAATCAGCAGGCGATTAACGACTACGCTTGTATCGTCGGAGACGTTCCGAAGGAAGAATAGAAGCGAACGAAATCCGTACAACCGCTTCTCCAATTGCAAGCGGTTGTCCGTGATACTAAAAGACTTCTGGTTGTACCGTAGTTGCATAAATCTGCGCTTGTACAGTGATACTAAAAGTCCCTCTGGCTATACCGTAGTTGTATAAATCTTGCTAGACTTATGGTCTTGCGAGACTTGCAGACCTCACGGGTCTTTATAAGTCTATAGGTTTCTGTAAGTTTTGCGGG
>CAYZMZ010000424.1:2558-3236 GCA_964479655.1 uncultured Planctomycetaceae bacterium | reverse complement strand
AGCATGTGAACTTCATCGATTATATAAATTTTGAATCGACTTCTGGTTGGACGGACGCTGGTTCCCTGTCGTAAAGCTCGGATTTCATCGATTCCGCGGTTTGAAGCGCCGTCGATTTCCAATACATCGGGATCGTCTCCGGCGGTAATCAGTTTGCAGGATTCGCATTCTCCGCAGGGCGTTGTCGTCGGACCGTTGACGCAATTGAGTGCCTTGGCGAAAATTCGAGCGGTCGATGTTTTGCCCACGCCTCGAGCACCGGTAAACAGGTACGCATGACCAATTCGTCCAGAAGTAATTGCGTTTGACAACGCCGTTTCTACATGTTCCTGACCGACGACGTCCGTAAAACTCTGAGGACGGTATCGTCGAGCAACGACCATGTAATCTACCGAAGGATTGTCTGCCATGGGAATTATTCGGGTGAAAGGATTGATGAAGTATTTCTATCACGTTTTTCTATCGACGATTGAACCTTAAACGACCGATAAAAATCGAAACGAAACCCCTTAAATTCGTGAAATATATACCTGATTCCACATGAAATTTCCTGGTTCATCTTATCTCATACTGGCTCCACTTGACTTTTTCCGGTTTGTATAACAAACCGCAGTCGTTTCATTTCGCCCAATCAATAGAATAAAGGGTTGTTTTATTCTAGTCGGGCGAAATCAAAAC
>CAYZMZ010000424.1:298-2548 GCA_964479655.1 uncultured Planctomycetaceae bacterium | reverse complement strand
ATTATAATAAAAAAGGACCCCGAATGAGAAGCCCGCTGCACAGAAAGGGTGTCGCTTATGGCTGCTGGCGTTAACCCCTGACCAGGTTCACGAACCTCCCTTGCAGGGGCTTCTCACTCGAGGCCCTTCTTGAAAGTTAATTCTTATCTATATAATACTTGATTTCTCTATTTTGGCAATAGGGGGGTATGCAGAAAATGCGATCGAAGGAATATTTCAAAAATCCCCCCCCTTGTAAAAAAGAGAGAATTAAGTAAATTAATATCCAAATATTTTGAATGAATGTTTTCGCCTGTCAGGTTAGAGAAAAACAATAATTCAAAGTTCCTTCCCCTTTATTTTTTCCCAGAAAGGATTGTTCCCATGAGCCATGAATCTGGCTCCGAATCAGCACAAAATAACAAGCCTGTTATTATTGCGATATTCGGAGTATTGTTGCTTTATTTGATTTTATTGGCGGCATTCAAAGGTTCTTTCTTTGCCTCCGAAGGCGGTCATTCGCCCGAACACGCCGTTACAGCCGCAGCGACTGAAACCGTTGCCGAGGTTGTAAACGAAGAAACCGAAACCAGTGCTGAAAATACCAATGCCGAGAATACCAGCGTTGCGGAATCCGAAGCGAATCCAGCTGTAAAAGCAGTTGCTGAATCGGATGCGAATCCGGCTGTAAAACCGGCTACGGAATCGGCTCCGGCTGCTAAAACGCAGTCTATTATGCCTCCCTATTGGATGGCTTTGCCGTTTGCGGGCTTGCTGCTGGCCATTGCTCTATTCCCCCTGATTCCGTTTACCGAACATTGGTGGGAAAGTAACCTTCATAGATTTATGGTGGCTGCTGGATTAGGTTTGATTACTTTGTTGTATTATGCCTTTATGTGCGATTTCCCGGTTGCGGGGCATTGGCATTTTTATAACAACGGGCACGAATATATCCCCTTTATTGTATTGTTGTTTGCCCTGTTTTCAATAGCAGGCGGTATTCGTATTTCGGGAGACTTAAAAGCCTCTCCGTGCGTAAATACTACGATTATGGGAATTGGTGCTTTGTTAGCTAGTTTTATTGGAACGACCGGCGCGGCGATGCTGTTAATTCGTCTGCTTTTGGAAACCAATAAACAAAGAAAATACGTTTCTCATACGGTTATATTTTTCATTTTTGCGGTTTGTAACTGCGGCGGCTGCTTGCTGCCGATTGGCGATCCGCCCTTGTTCCTGGGCTATTTAAAGGGCGTTCCGTTCCTGTGGACGTTTGCTCTGTGGAAAGAATGGATTTTTGTCAACGGATTAGTTTTGTTGATTTATTTCCTGTGGGATTCGTTCTACGCTTATCCGAAAGAGAATGTCTCCGATTTGATTCATGACCAAATGGATGTCAAGCCGTTAAAAATCGAAGGATTATGGCCCAACGGACTGTTGCTGTTAGGTATCGTTTTGTGCGTGGCTCTTTTAGACCCCTCGAAGGCGATCCCCGGAACCAGTTTTACTCCTCCGCAGTATTTACGTGAAGTATGCCAGCTGGTTTTAGTTGCCCTTTCCTTGATGTTAGGAAGTACACGTATCCGTCAGGAAAACCAGTTTAACTACGGTGCAATTTTGGAAGTCGCGGCGTTGTTTTTCGGTATATTTATTTGTATGCAGGCTCCGCTTCAAATTTTGAATGTTAAAGGCGGTGAACTTGGATTCAAGGCGACCGATACGCATAAGTTCTTCTGGGCAACAGGAACGTTATCCTCGGTTTTGGATAACGCCCCGACGTACGTTGTGTTTTACGATACCGGTAAAGCGGTTTGTCGAGATGAAGCGAAAAAATTGCCTGAATTGATCAGTGCGGAAAAAGACGCTTCCAAAAAGGCGCAGTTGGAAAAAGAGTATAAAACGCTAACCGAAACGGTGGTTACAGGTACGAAAAATCCAACCGAACCGTCTGATTTTGGAATTATCGCGTCTTTGCTGGCGGCTGTCAGTATCGGCTCCGTGTTTATGGGCGCGATGACCTATATTGGTAACGGCCCGAACTTTATGGTCAAAGCGATTGCAGAACAATCCGGTGTGAAGATGCCTAGCTTCTTTGGATACATGGCGTACAGTTGTACGATTTTGTTACCTGTTTTAATTGCAATGACTTACCTGTTCCTTTAATAAAGAACTGTATTGATGTTTGATTACGTAGACAATTCAACCGGCTTTTTTGCGCTTCTATCCAAATTGGAAAAAAGCCGCTGGATTGCCATTGACACGGAATTTGTGTCC
>CAYZMZ010000424.1:0-288 GCA_964479655.1 uncultured Planctomycetaceae bacterium | reverse complement strand
CGCCGCTTTCATCCGCAACTATGCTTAATTCAGCTGGCGTATGAAGGCGGGGTCTGTTTGATAGACCCTCTGGAATATCGCCGGGTAGAACCGTTCTGGGATTTACTGGTCAATGGAGATCACGAAACAATTGTTCATGCCGGACGGGGCGATTTGGAGTTTTGCATTCGTCAGACGGGGCAATTGCCCAAAAGAATATTTGATACTCAGCTGGCTGCCGGATTTATTGGTCTGGAGTACCCTGCTGGCTGCGGTAATTTAATTTCTAAAGTTCTCGATGTGGATTTA
>CAYZMZ010000423.1:0-3238 GCA_964479655.1 uncultured Planctomycetaceae bacterium | reverse complement strand
CAAAAGGTGGTCGGAGCGGACGGAACGGTTTACTATGCCGCGCCTGCTGCTGAACAAATGATTCGTTGGCGTTTATGGAACAAGTCCGGCGGCGGTATGATGGCTGAATTGGGTTCTCATCAGTTGGACGCCTCGGGAATCTTTATTTCCGCCATGCACGGGGGAGTAAAGCAAATGCCTATTTCGGTCAGCGCGACCAGCAATCGTCCGATTTTCCCGCCGGATAGAGATATTGACGATCATATAGAATGTATTTTTGAGTTCCCCGCTCCGGGCTATGATTCTAAATCGGAAGAGGGTAAGCGTCGAAAAGTGGCTGTCAGTTACGCGTCTATCAACGGAAACGACTTTGGCGGCTACGGAGAAACCGTATTTGGTACCGGCGGCACGATGCAGTTAAACCGCGAAGCCGATGTTTTGCTTTGGCAAACTCACAACGTCAACGATTACGCTAAAGTTGTGAAGGTAAATCAGGAGAAAGAAAAGAATCAGTTCAAGAAAAAATATCCGTTTGCTTTAGATGTAGCTGACGCAATTAACGATTTGGATTATTCCTACGGTATTCAGGCGTTTCAGGATGTCAGCCGCGGTTATACGGAAGAATTAGAGCACTGGGCTTATTTAATTCGTACTATTGCCAACGCGGAAGATAAAAAGACCGCTTTTGCCGAAAATCAGCCGCATTGCAAGCCGAAAGTAGCTATGTCAGACGCGATTCTGGCTTTGGTTACCAATATTGCTGCCAAGGAACATAAACAAATCGATTTCTTACCGGAATGGTTTGATATTAATAATGATGCCACGCCGGACGGAAGTAAAGTCCAGCTGTAATATCATGATGTGCAGCGCGAAGCTGCGAAATTGCGAAGCGCGGGTTGGTCTAAACCTGGCTCAGACCCAACCGCTATGCGGTTGGGAGACGGGAGCAAGTTCCCCTTTTTAAAAGCGAGAGCAAGCTCCCCGCACTCCGAAAAATTTCTCTTCAAAAAAATACTTTCCAAAAATCTCATTGAAAAATCTCTCCGAAACCTCTTTAATATCTCTGTAAAATCTATCTAAAATCTTTTTCTATCCCAAAAATAAAAAATTTAAAAATTTTTTGATTTTTTTGCCGACGTTTCTATAATTACGAGCTAGAATATGGATAAACCTTAACGATTAGGAAAGATTGGTAGACTTTAACAACAATCGAAACCGTGCCGTCTGGGTAAAATGTAATGATTATTGACAGTTCAGTTTGTAAAATTTAGAAACGACAGTAAAAATGAGCAACTTAAAGGACATTTTGTTAAATATATATCGTCAAACAGGGTTTCCGGTTAGTTCGAGTAAATCGGAGCAGAATACGGCGGCCGACGCGGAAAATTACCTGTATCGATCTCGTTACGGGCGATTTTGCCTGACCGATGCCATTCGTCCGGGCTGTCAGTTGGAAGTCCTTCCGATAGAAGGGTTTAGACACGATAATTTTAAGGGCAACGGTGCTGCTCGTCCGATTCCCGCTTTAACGGCCAGCGTTTCCGAAGAGCATTTGTTCGACGCCTTTCTCAGCCTGCTGGACCCGTTGGGAGATACGGTAGACGTCGTTCTGGAATCCAGCCACGATGTTCCCGAATTAACAAATTCCTCAGAAATGTACCGGGAAAGTATTGACTTACCCGTTTTGAAGAGTATACTGATAGGGTATGAGGATTTGTTGCTCAACGACGGCTGCACGGGAATTGCTGTTCTCAATTCTCAAGCGCAAGCCGAGGTTCAGTTTGACGAACATAAATTATTGGTTGTTTACGGCAAGCGTTTAACGCCCTTTGAAACGATTTTAATCGATAATTACGTTGATTGCAACGAACAAATGAAGGTAATTACCCAGGCTGAACATGTGCATTGTTCAAACAACAGTTTTACCGAACAGTTTATTAAATTAAGATACGATTTGGGAATTGAGTGATTTGATGAGAAAACAATCTATACAGCGTAATACGTTGGAAACTCAAATTAGTCTGGAATGGAATCTGGACGGTGAGGGACTTTCTACAATTAGTACCGGTCAGGGCTTTTTGGATCACATGCTTACCCTTTTGGCGAAACATTCGGGTACGGATTTGATTCTCAAAGCAACGGGGGACTTGCACGTAGACGCGCATCATACAACCGAAGACATCGGAATTGCTTTGGGCACGGCGTTAAAAGACGCATTGGGAAACAAGGCGGGAATTCGTCGATACGGTTGTTTTACTCTTCCGATGGACGAAACCCTGGTTACGGTTGCTGTAGACTTGGGCGGACGTCCTTTTTTCGTGTGCAACGCCGAATTTCCAACGCCGCGCGTGGGAGATTTCGATACGGAACTGGTCTACGATTTCTGGCAGGGTTTTTCAACCGCCGCGATGTGCAATTTGCATATCAAGCTGGAATACGGCCGCAATAGTCATCATATAGCCGAGGCGATATACAAATGTACTGCTCGCGCCTTGCGTGCCGCGTGGGAAATAGACCCGAAAGAAAAGGGAATTCCGTCTACGAAGGGTTCTTTGTAATTCAAATTGAATCTGAAGAAGATTGTACTGGTTTCACTTGACTTTTTTCGGTTTGCATAACAAACCGCAGTCGTTTCACTTCGCTCCACTGAATAAAAAAAGGGGTGTTTGATTCAAGTCAGGCGAAATCAAAACAACATCAAGAGAAAAAATTACGTAGTCATAGTATATATTTCCATGGAGATAAAAAGTATATTTGATCCGTTGTTTAACGAATTGCCTGCCGGAGCGGTTACGATCGGTAACTTTGACGGCGTTCATATCGGACATGAAAAGATAATCAATCGTTTGTCGGAGCATGCGCATCGGCTTCGATGTCCTTCGATAGTATTTACCTTTGATCCGCACCCGGCTGTCCTGCTTCATCCGGAACAGGCTCCGCGTCCTCTGACTTGGAAAAATCGCAAAGCGCGGCTTCTGGACGCGTTGGGGGTAGATATAATTTTGTTCTATCCAACTAATCGGGAGCTGTTATCTCTAACCGCCGGGGAATTTTTCGAGGAAATACTGGTAAAGCGGATGCGGGTAAAAGCCTTGGTTGAGGGCGATAATTTCGTCTTTGGACGCGATAGAATGGGCGATTCCAGCCAGCTGCAGTGCTGGGCAAGCCAGTCGGGAATTGAATTGGATATTGTCCCCGGGGTAACGGAAAACGGCGTGCGGGTTTCCAGTTCCTTAATTAGGAAGCTGATTGCTGAAGG
>CAYZMZ010000422.1:0-3238 GCA_964479655.1 uncultured Planctomycetaceae bacterium | reverse complement strand
TCAGGTTGAAGTCAACGAAGACCTTTTCGGCGACGATACAATTCGTTCTTTGGAAACACTCCAGAAGAAAATCGGTACGGCTGTCGAACGAATTATCAACATTCGTGCGAAAATCACCTTGGTCGAACCGCGAACTCTGGAGCGATCCGAAGGCAAGGCGAAGCGCGTTAAGGATTTACGTCAGTTCTAAAAAACGGATATACCTCGGACAATTTCAGGCGGAATCAGAAATCGTTCAGAAAGGGCGATAATCGAATGGATTACAGATTCGGCGAAAGCGAAGTCGTTCATTTAGCGGACAATACGGATTCAGCCTCTGTTTCAGCGATAAACCGGCGTATAACGCGCCGGGGCGTTGTTGGAATTGTTCAGCGGAACAGCCGCTATTTGGTTATTCGTCGTTCGGATAAAGTCATTGCGCCGTTGCTGTACGCGTTGCCCGGCGGCGGAATTGAGCCGGGAGAGACGCAGCAGGAGGCGTTAATTCGCGAGTTTACCGAAGAACTCGGTCAGCCCTGCCAGCCGATCGAGCGGGTCTTGGAATCTATTACTCCCTGGGGTGTCTATTTAGCGTGGTGGACAGCTTCAATGTCAGATGAACAAATCGCCAATATTACTCCATCTCCCAGAGAGGTCGCTGAGGTTGTCTGGCTAACACCTGAAGAAATTTCTCAATCTACCCAAATGCTTGCCAGCATGCGCCTGTTTGAACGATGGCTGCAGGAACAATAACCGCCCTGCTCTGTTACATATCTTCTGAAAATCGTGTGGAATGCATGGAGCTTGCTCCTGCACTCCCCTAAATTAGAGAAATTTACGGGAAGGCTCGAAGACACGAAGGAGCACGAAGAGGGGAAATAAGGGTTGATTTAGAATACCGCTTGGGTTGTATTGCTCCCCAACCGCGTAGCGGTTGGGGAACAATACATCCCAAGCGGTATTCAAAATCGGCAATATTATCCCCGTCAATCCCTTTTTCGGTAACCGGCGGTAGCCGAACTGCCTCCCCGGCACGGGGTTCAACCGCTACGCGGTTGGAGACGTTTTTGTGTCGTACTTTTCCGTGTGTTTCACGCACGGCTATGAACATTCAACCGCTACGCGGTTGGGGAACAATACATCCCAAGCGGTATTCAAAATCGGCAATATTATCCCCGTCAATCCTTTTTTTGTCAACCGGCGGTAGCCGAACCGCCTCCTCGGCACGGGGTTCAACCGCTATGCGGTTGGGGAACGAATATTCTCTATTTTTGGCTAACCGCAATTTCGATGATTCGTTTGATTTCGTCGGAATTTAATTTCCGTTGCGTATACCAGCCGCGATGAGCGATAATTCCGTCTACGGTTAGATCAAACGTTTCCATCGGTCCGTTGGTCAGCTTCAAGGTTATCTTACCAATTTTTTGAGTATTGACCAGATTTTCGTATTCCGCTGAATCAATTATTTTAGCAATCAGCAACGATTGCCCCGCATTCAAAGGATAGCTTTTTTCCGGTTCGGCAGTCTGTTGGAACAGCGTAACCGTTCCGCCGGTGGGTAATAATTGTTCTAAAGAACGGTTTGCTAACTGAACGGATAAGAGCACAAAAACGCCCAGCATGACCATCAAACTGCCCGCATGAAGAAAGGTAGCTCGACGGAGAAACTTTTTTTTAGGCTGTTGCGATGGCGCGGATTGAACGGTATTGGATTCTGACATAATATATTAACAACGAAAAATGTGGAATAAACAAAGTATTCTTTGGAATTTACCCAAATCGTCTTTGATTTTTGCGGCTTTTCAAAGTACTTTTATATTATTTTGTCAAAAACGGATATTTTGTCAACCCCCATTTGATTTTTCCGATAAAATGTGATATAATGACGAAATCATGAAATTCGCATACAGTACTAACGCCTATCGTAATTTTACCCTCGAACAAACGGTTCAAAAGGTTTCCCGTCTGGGTTATCGCGCCGTAGAACTTTTGGCAGACGTTCCTCACGCGTGGCCAGCGGGGTTGCTGCCGATTCAAATAGAACAGATTCGGGAACTGCTGGAACGCAATCGGCTTTATATCTCCAATATAAACGCCTTTATGATGAATGCGGTTGCCGACCCCCGTCAGCCGTACTGGCACCCGTCCTGGATAGAACCCAGCGCGGATTATCGCGCTATTCGTCGAGAACATACCAAGCGATGCCTGCATCTGGCGGCGGAACTCGGGGCAAAAAATATCCAAACTAATCCCGGCGGTCCTATTCCAGAGGGAATGTCGCGCCAGCAGGCGTACGATATTTTTTACGACGAAATCATGCCCTGCATAGAAGTTGCCGAAAGTACAGGCGTTGATTTGCTTATTGAGCCGGAACCGATGTTGTTAATCGAAAAATTCGAGCAATATCTGGAATTTGCTAATCGGGTCAACAGTCCTAAACTCGGCTTGAATTTTGATATTGGACACGCCTTTTGCGTTGGTCAGGAACCGTTGGAATGGATTCCTGTTATGGCAGAACATACACGTCATTATCATGTAGAAGATATAAACGAGCAGCGAGTTCATCATCATTTAATTCCCGGCGAGGGGGTTATTAATTTCCGTCCGATTCTCAACGCAATCGAACAGTCCGGTTACAAAGGCTGGGTTACCGTCGAGTTATATCCCTACGTCGACGACCCGGATATTGCCGGCGGAGAGGCGTTGCGTGTTTTACGCGGCTTTACCGACGATTCCGAATCCCTAGGCTGAAATAAAAATCCGTCTGCCGTGCCCCAATCGGCTGAAATAAACCGATTATCGGACGTTTAGACGGATTCCTGCCGGAAATTTAAAAGCGTCTTTCCTCATTTCTGCGGGATCCAAGGGGAATTACAATAAACGGCAATTGCATTTGATTAAAACGAGAAAAATTGTGAAGTACCATCTAATTACGTCTATTTAGTCTGAATAATTTGATATTGAACTAAAATAGAGAGTTAATCGTAAAGATGGATAATTATGGGGTGTAACTTCCTTTCGCGGCTCCGATTTTTAGACGTTTTACGGAGAAAACTACCAGAAATTCCTCCATAACTCGCCACTTTAGCGACGGGCAGAGAGCTTTCTAAAAAACGGATTCCGCCGTTCGTCGAATGCTGTAAAACAACACTCGACGAACGGCAGAACCGGGAAAAGGCGTTCTTTTTGCCCCAGACTGAAGTCCGGGGTTATGGAGATTGTTTTTCCAAAATTGGCCGCGAATTGAAATTATGTCTTA
>CAYZMZ010000421.1:0-3239 GCA_964479655.1 uncultured Planctomycetaceae bacterium | reverse complement strand
AACCAACGATAAGAGTTTTTCTGTACCTCGATAAGGTTGGGCATCTGCATAACCTCATTGATTTTTGAGAAACTCATACGGGTATTTCTGCCAAGTTGGATAGGTTTGACATTTACCATAGGGCTTATCACTCTCCGTTCTATATTTGTTCAACAAAGCCCCGAAACGGGACTTGGAGATTCCTACAAGAAATCATCGGTGTAAGGGTTGCTTTTCAGCATTTTTTATATCTCCCCCGCCGCAAACGGGAATTCCCGCTGCAAACAGGTCGGGACGTTCTGCCATCGCAGCCCACGTTCCAAATCCGCCCATACTTAAACCGGTTATATAAACCCGACTTTTGTCAACAGGATATTTGACAAGCAGTTTTTCTACCAGTTCAACCAGTTGTTTTCCAGACCAGCATTTTCCATCGGGGCATTGAGGACTGACGACAATAAAAGGACATTGATTCTGAAACGGTTTCTGCGTCAAAAGTTTAGGCAACCCATTTTTCTTAACCAGCTCCGGTTTCGCACCTCGTTCGCCCATTCCATGAAGAAAAAGTATAAGCGGATAGCCCTGTTCCGTTTTCGCCGTTTCGTTTCGGGGCATAAAGACCCAGTAATTGAGCGTTTCTGTCTGACTTTCCGCGATGGGTTGCTGCGCAACAAGGTCTTTTTCTCGATGGCTTAAATTCCATTTCTGATTACTTTGGGTCAATTCAATAGATTGCAGAACCTGTTCGCCCGCAACAAGAGAATTCTCTTGACCGTACGCACAGCAAGAAAAGACAAATAAAACAATCCAAGCAAATAAAAACAACTTTTTCATGTAATTATCCTCAATAAAAGGTAAGAAAACAAACAATTTTGATTCCTTATACTGATTCTACTTGACTTTTTCCGGGTTGCGTAACAAACATCAGTCGTTTCATTTCGCCCTAATCGGTAAAATAGGGGTTATTTTATTCTGGGGACGAAATCAAAACGACGTCAAGAAGAAAAATCACGTAGTCATAGTATAGTACGTCGGGCGATTAAAAATCGTACCAAAATCCAACACCGATCTCTTGTTCAAAGACATCGTAAAATTGATAATGGTCGCTAGCCCCGTTCAAATAAAACAATCCCGTTCTAAACACGTGACTTTGTTTAGTCCGCCATTGCCAGCCGGCTTCCAAGGTTAAAGAACCGCTAAAATCAATATCTTGACGTAATCGAGCGCACATCGCCAAAAACGGAGCACCGTAACATCCGTGCGTATTCATGGGACTGTATTCAAAGCCAAAAATAAACTGCCACGGCTTCGCTCCATCGTCAATATAAAAGGCCCATTCCGCATTGAAATAAAAACGCCAATCCAAATTCGGACGGTATCCAACTCCCAGCATCAAACAATCCCGAACGTAATTCAATCGCTGTAATGAATTGTTACGAACCATATTTTCATCGCCCAAATGGGAACTGATATGATAATAGCCGAACATATATTCCCAATGCCCTTTTCGATACGCTAAAGGAAAAGCGAATCGATAATCACAGGACCATAAATCCCGATGACTGTCCAGCGTCAAACGCGGAAAAGCGCAGGCGTCCATTTCCAGTTCAAAACCCTCGGGGTACAACGGATTATTGGTACCGAATCGAATTAAACTGACTCGTGCTCCGATAGAACAATCCCAGTAACTCATGTTGTCCGGCTGCATCGAATCGATAAAATGAATCCCCAACCGCGGCTCTCTTCCGCAGGCCATATATGACTTATATATTATATTGTCAGGAAGCAAATGCCAGTCCCACTGTTCGCGGCTTTCATTCATCTTCCCATCATAATACGGAATAAAATCATGTAAATAACTACGGAAGGTTGGACGATTTGAACGCGATGACAAGCCATATTCTCGCCGAACTTCGCAAATTTGATAGTTTTTATCCGTATTATTATATCTGTCTGAATTATTATACCGATTATTCGCCTGATACGCCTGATTTTGCATTTGAAAATCATAATATTCAGTCGGAGGAACGGATTCGGCAGAGGACGATGATAAATAGGAATTTTGTCCCGAAAACAAATCGGCAGGCATTTCGTATTGTTGAGTTGCCGGCTGAATCAATCCAGCTTCCCCTCCCAAATTATCGGAAACGGAACTTAAACAAAGTAAATTTTGCGAGGTCTGCGCCTTAACCTGCACAAAGCTCAGCAGTACAAATATCGAAAAATAAATAATTCGCTTCATAATTCACCTAAAATCAACAAACGGATTAAAGAGGATTCCCTTCATGCTTAAAGCGAATCCACTTAATTTTCTGGTTATACTATGACTACTTGATTTTTCCTGCCGACACCGTTTTGATTTCGCACCGTACGAATAAAACTCCTCGTTTTACCGAGTAAGGCGAAATGAAACGGCTGTTTTACGGTAATACCAGCCGGAAAATTTCAAGTGGAACCAGAGTATATTTTGAATAAAAGGAAATCTTCTGATTTCATGGGACAGCATTTTGCTTACCCGCATGCCGAACCGTCTTTCTAGTAATTTTACGCCCGCAATTTCTCGATTACATCGTAAAATTTCAAACGGTATCGGCATGAATTTCCATCTAAACCGGGAGAATAGTACCAATTATTCTGTTATTTGTGAATAGCAATTCGCTATTTTTCTGTAAAATAGTTATAAAAAAGTAAGTAATTTTGGAGGATTCTGGAGATACTCATGGATTTCTGGCAGGCTACGCAGTTTCGGTTAGGAATTGGACGAATACATCGATTCCATTTCTTCTTCTTTTTTTCGTCTTACCACCAAATATCGAGCGTATTCGGCAGGACGAAGTTGTAATTCAATTCGTACCGGCTTCCCGTCCCATGTTTCCAAACAGGACCAAACATCGCGAATCAGAGCCCCTTTTTTCCTCAATCGGGCAATCAATCGGCATTTAAAACATATCTTATTGCTCAGCAACGCACCACAATGCGGACAGCGATTTTGTTTAGGCAATTCTTTTCCATGAATCACCCGAAACGTCGTTGACGGGGACAGGGAAAATAATTCGGCAATTTCTCGAATCGATACGCCATCTCGATACAGCTGGCGAACACGTGTTGTAATAAAGTTCATGGGATAATATAGGTAAGATACAAAAATAAAATAAAATGAATATTTAAATATCCTAATCAAGAAAATCCAAATTGTCAACCAAATACCTAACCAAATATTAAATATTTGGCAAAATAATCGTTTTTTTCCCGTTTTTTTT
>CAYZMZ010000420.1:0-3253 GCA_964479655.1 uncultured Planctomycetaceae bacterium | reverse complement strand
ATACGTCAAAAAATCAAAAACAAGTCAACTTGGGTATTATAGGTAAAATACAAAAATGTTTTCTGACGAATTTTAAGCCGTTTGCAGGATAAATTCCAAAATAATTATAGATATAAATGAAAAAATATTGTGCTTCCAAAAGAGTACTGTGCTATTGGGGCAATGCGGATTTCGCCTGATATTATCTGCTTTTATTGTTGTAAATCAGTCGTTTTACCTTATTTGGTAAAACAGAGTTAGATTCTTTTTACGAGGCGAAATCAAAACGATGTCGAGGGAAGAAACCATGTAGTCCAGAGCGGGGGAAGGCGGTTAAGTTACCGCCGGTTGCCGAAAATTAGATTGGTTTTGTTCTGGGTCGCAAAAATCCAACCCAACAAGACAACGCTGCGAGGTATTCAAAAATCCAACCTTAATTCTTCTTCACGCTCCTTTGCTCCTTCACGTCTTCCCGTTATTTTCTCTGTTTGACGGGAAGACTCCAAGCGGAATTCTAAATCAGACCGCGATTCATGGAATATCAATCCAAGGTTGAATCCGCTTCGGGTAACGGAGCCAAGGGCAAGTCGACTTGCGGATTTGTGTTGCGCTTTTCGGGCAGTAAATTCGCGTCGGCTTTAGGCTTAACCGTTTCGGCAGCAGGGGCGGCGTTTATATCTGGCGTGTTGCTAAACGGAAGAGGTAATAAATCCACGGGATTGGTAACCGGGGAATCGTTGCTGTCTTCGTTAATCGGTGTTGCGTTTGATTTGTCGATGGGCAAAACGCCGCTGTCGGCTTGCGGAACCTCGTCCGATTTCGGTGTGGAATCGACGCCGTCGACAATATCCTTTATGGAGTGCAATTCCGGAGTCTGAATACGGTGGTTGGCCGTCTCTTCCTGTTCATACATTTCCGCAGGAGTAAGACTATCCGCTTCGGAGTTTCTTGCCGCTGCGGCGGGACAAATGTCTGTCATGGAACCGGGATCAACCCATAAGCCGTTGTTGTCGATACGCATCGTACCCAAGGCGTAATCGAGCACCATTCTCATCGCTTCGTACTCCAGCCAATCGTTCATAATTTGGTTTTGACTGGTTAGCAGCGAATCCAAGGCTTCAATTAAATCACGTGCAAAGGAATCGCCGAAACTGGAGGTTTCGTTCGGTTTGGGCGGACGTTCCAGCTGAAGTCTTCGCTGGTCGTATTGGGACATGGAAACTAAAACCGAGGCGCGTTGCAATTCAAAGGTCATCTGACATAAGTCAATTTTACGCAGGATTTCCCGGATGTTTTCCCGAACGTTATCTTCGTAAGCCATGAATTGTCGATGGGATTGATAATAACTTATCAGTGCCCGACGATAGGCGTTTCTTTCCTTCAATCGCGTCAACGGAGCGTCGAATTGAACGCCCAAGGACATCGTACTGGTTGTTGTTCCGTGCAGATTGGATAAATCCGTTGCGGAGGTTTGTCCGTCGAAAGTAAGTTGTAATCCGGCTTTAAGCGCGTTTTTAGCGATTTCTATTTGCCGCCATTTATCAACCAAAGCCGCACGGGCGTTCATCCAATCCAGTCGATGAGTTCGGGCAACTTCAATCGCGCATTCCGGATCCATGTTAATAGGAGCCAGAGTAATAGAATCCAGCCGGGCGCGGCCTTGAATTAAAATCAATTCCAGCAACAAACTGTTAAAGGTGTAAATATCGTCGTCTAAACCGTCAGGTACTTCTTTATCGGTATTGCTGATTTCCCGATTTAATTCCGCCGTATGCGATTCTATTTGGGCAAATAACGCCTTGGCGTCTCGGGTTATGTTGTTGATACGTATATCGAACAAGGACGGATCGAATATACTTAAATCCATCTGTTTTCCCCAGCGGTCTGACTGCGAATGCCAGGTCGTTAAATCGGAACGGCGGCGGGGACTGATGTCGATTAAAGCCTGAACATCGTTGCGAACCAGCTGCATTTGTTCGGCGGATTGCGCGAGAAGGCCTTTGACCCGGTTTTGTAAATTCGTGCCTTTAAGCACACCGGAACGAATATCGACTACCGTTAGTTCTGTTTTCTTTTGAAGGCGTTTCAATTCGGAATCAATCAGTTCAAACGAATCCAGCAGCGAGTCCTGAATTTCTACTTTTAATTCCGGCGGTAATCCGAGGGTAATCTTAAATTGATCGACGGAATTATTATAGGAATTTTGCTTGGACAACAAGTTCAATTGGGATTGATAGAGCGACTGTCTGGTTTGATCGACTTGATAACTGGTAATTCGGTTCGCATCGCAATTAGCCTGCATTCTATCCAGGGAATCTTTCAGCGAATCGACGTTTGCCTGCTGATTGTTTAACTCCATTTGGCTTTTCAGCAAACCGTAAAAACCGCCTACTCCGCCGTAACTAACGCGTCCGGAGCCGGTAGATGCCGCTCCCTCGGACGGTGCGGAGGCAGAACTGAGTCCGGCGACAATTCCCACGTAAAATCCCTGACGATATTGTTCCATCTGACGAACGTTGGCCAGTAAATTTCTTTCCGCCTGCGTTAAATTTTCCAACGCATAAGCTCGCCCTGCGTATTGCAACAGCGGCTGCGCGAAAGAATAGGATAGCATGGTAGTTCCTACATGGCTGGAACCATCGCTGCCAAAAGTCCAAACGATGGAATTAGCCAGATTGGCTAAAATCGTTCCGCCGGCCGCCGTTGCTTTGGATATTCCTGCGGAATTGGTTAGAGTCTGCGTATTGTACCCGTCGAATTGAGTGTGAGTACGTTCACTTGCCGTGTAATACGGCTGAACTTCAAGATTGAATCTCTGAAGGGTAACGCTCAATGCACTTAAATACAGTCCTTCGCGTGCGGTCTGATATTCTCTGGAGTGTTTTAAGGCAAGCTCAACCGCTTTATTTCGGTCTACAACGACTACGCCGTTTTCGGATTCCATGGAATTAAGCCATCGCATACTGTCTACAGACGGTTCTACGCCGTATTTATCCCAGCCCCGCCAGCCGCGTTTGCCGTCTACGCACTGCATATATTGGTGCGAAACCGGGTCGTCGAGAGGACGACAGGGCGTTTCCTGATCGTAATTCATGTACAATCTGGAATCGGGTTCGGGTAAAAATCGGTAATCCTGTACCAACCATCGCTGATCGTTCCGCGTACAGTCTATCAGTTGCAAAGCCTCCCTGTCTGCACTCAAAATATACTTTTGAGGTGAACATCCGACAGCAACGAGCAGCAAAATCGATAGTAAAATCGCAGTTTGATACTT
>CAYZMZ010000419.1:0-3257 GCA_964479655.1 uncultured Planctomycetaceae bacterium | reverse complement strand
TTGTTTGATTCTGGAGGGCGAAATCAAAACGACGTCAAGAAGAAAAAATCACGTAGTCATGTATAAAATACGCTAATAAATAATTATATACACAATAATATAGCCCAAAATATCATTTTTAATAGACGGGAGGACCGACAAAGACAGAAAAAATCAAAAAATTTACCCATTTTTTGGTAAAAGCGACAAAAATTCCTCAAGTATTTGAAAATATTTGAGTTGATTTCGCGGGGAAGCGGGGCAGGGTGAAATTGGGGATTGGGAATTGGCAGTAAATGATAAAAGGGACAAATCCAACGCAGCTGCTGTTTCCGTTCAACTCACGTCAAAGGTTGAGTGCGGAAAAAGGGAGCTGTCGCTTCTTCCGTTTATTCTCCTCCGTGGAGCGATGTATTGATAAATAAAAACAATCCGCCGGACTTTTTTCGGCAATCGCCTCAAAACGCGAATCGAGCGATGCACTTGATAACCGTTTGATAGAACTTTTTCGCAAAAGCTTCCTGAAAATACTCAAGACGCGTTTTTATAAACGTATTTTGTCTGATATGACTTTTCAAAAACAGAAACTCTTCTTACTGGCTCTTCTTACCGCTTTTTTACTTATTATCGCCTTCCTGCGGAGGTTGAGGCGGATTTTTAGGCTCGGCGGGCGTTCCTTGTGGTCGGCGAATACCCTTAATCTGCGCTCCCAACTGGGTGAGAAATTGAATAATCGTATTCATTTGGATGATCCGCGGACCGAATTTATCAATAAATTCGTTGACGGCGAACTCGCTGTCCATCATATCGTCTTTATGCTGAATCAGCTCTTGGGTCATCGACTCCATGTATTCGTTATGAACTTTATTGAGCGCGTCCAAGGCGTCGCGGCAATCGTCGGTTAAAAACGGATTTTCTGTTTGCCATTTTTGCAATTCCGCTAATTTTTGCTGATTCGGAGCCGCAATTTGATTGACCAGAATCGTAACGCGTTCAACCAACGCTTCAAGCAGCTGATTCTGACGTCGTTGGTTTTCCGACATCTGAAACAGGGTTTGCAGCAAATTGTTTTGAAACGTATCGCCGCCGAGCAAAGGGGCGCACGGGGCACCGATTTGAGAAACATCAATTTGGCTATAAACGTTATCGTGGTCGCTCATTTTTGTTTTCCTGTCAAGTTAAATAAGAGGAATATTGTATACTGGTTCCACTTGAATTTTTTTCGGTTTGCATAACAAAAATCAGTCGTTACATTTCGCCCTGATCAGCAAAATAAGGATTTAGCTCAACTGATCGGGCGAAATCAAAACGACGTCAAGAGGAAAATTCAAGTAGTCATAGTATGATTCCCACATCGCTTTCAACTCCGCAGCAACATTGGTAAAATACCGGCTTTTTTGTTTTGTTACGCAGATTTGACTGGTGAAATTGCAATCCGGTAAAAACCAAGTTGAGTCAGTATAAAACAGTTTACTCAATTAAACTCATTCAATATTATACCATATATCAGTATTATACCACATAATTGAAGATAATAATAGGGGTTCTGACAAATGCTTTTCAATATCGTCGATTTTATGCTGGAATTAGAACAATTGAGTCGGACCTCCCTCAAAAAATCAACGCCCCCGGGACGGGTTTCCTGTTCGGCTACCGCCGGTTGCCCCCGAGGCGGGGTTCCCTGTTCGGCTACCGCCGGTTGACCCCGGGGCGGGGTTCCCTGTTCGGCTACCGCCGGTTGCCGAAAAATTGATTTATCGTTGTAATTGGTGTATACATATGTTCAAATCAGTATTCAAAATCTACACTTATAATTCTTCTTCGTGAACTTCGTGTCTTCGTGCCTTCCCGTTATTATCTCAAATTCCCTTCCCTTTATTTTCTCGAATTTAGGGGGAGGCTGGTCTTGACAAGTTCCGAAAATATGCGATACTGAACCCCGTCTTACGGATGAATGGCCGAGTGGACGAAGGCGACGGTCTTGAAAACCGTTGTAGGTTTCACCTACCAGGGGTTCGAATCCCTTTTCATCCGCTTTTTCTGTTGAAATTATTGTTTTAGCCCTGTTTAAGGGCTTTTTTTATTGGAATTATCGGGCAATGCGCCCCGTTTTTGCTTCATGTAGTCGTTAATCGCTTGAAGTAATTCTTTTTTAATCGAATCTGAAATTTTCCGATTTTTATGCGGATTGTCGTCGGACATTTTTATAATTTCCATTGCATACTGACAGGCGGCAAGCTGACTTTGATTAACCAACGCGGTTTGATACAACTTCCGATTCGCTAAAATTTCTCTCGGTTGAACGTTCATCAATTTCAGTACCGCCTCGCAGGTTTCACTTTGTCCGGGAGTCGGATCGTTGGTCGTAATTCTCAGCAAAGCGAGATAGGCTTTGGCGGTAAAATCGGCGCGATGTAAATTACACGCATTTTGCAAAGCGGCAGCCGCTTCGTTTATCAGGCGATTATCGCCTGTTTTTTGGCAATATCGATATAGAGAAAATCCATAATTCCGCCATAAAACACTCGAAAGCGGATTTCGTTGCAAGCTGGCAACCGATTCGGAAATAAAATCGGTCATATACTCCGGCTTTTCCGTTTCAACCCACCGATTCCAATACCAGGTCGCCAAATCTGAATGAGATTGACTATCCAACGGATCAAAGGCTATCGCCTGATTGAGATATTCCCGCTGGACAGCCGCGTTGGTTTGCATAATCGCAATATCGCGCGCTGAATTGGATTTAATGGTCGGATAAAATCCGGTTAGATAGCACAAGACAAATAAAATTCCAAACGGAATTGAACATAAACGCAGGTAGTTAAATTGATCGGATTCTGATTTATCGTCCCTCGTTTGACGCGGACTTTCTGACGGCGGCGTATTGATCATCGCAACGAGAATCCAAAACGCTACGGCTATACTGGTATAACCGATTCCGCCGGAGGTCAGCAAAACCAGCAGCAAGGACAGCAACGCTAATCCCAACTGACGGTTAGAAAAACGCATTTGTGATAATCCGTTCCATAGAAAAGCGATTGTTACCGTAGTCGATAGTAAAATCATTCCAAACGGTCCGGGAGCCTGATTGACCGATACAAAGCCGATACCGTACCCGCCGATCATCCCGATAAATACCGCTATAGCAATCGAAAGAGGAATCAAATTCGACGTTTCTTTTGAATCAACGGACTTATCGCAAGTTTGATCTGAATTTAATTTCAATTCAGATGAGCGACCGACAGATTTTACGGTAATACAACCCAGTAGAACCCAAA
>CAYZMZ010000418.1:0-3294 GCA_964479655.1 uncultured Planctomycetaceae bacterium | reverse complement strand
GTTTATCGTTACAAATCCGCGTATACTCCCGTTCAATGCGGTATTCATTGCGCTACGTTGTATTTACCCCCGCCAATCAAATTTTCGACGGTCGTTCAGGACTGCAAATAGGCAGTCCAACAGAACGAAGAACCTACGGTATTCAAAATCAGCAAGATTGCAGATACTAAACATCCGTACCATCGTAATCAAAAAAAGAAACATAAACCTGTCTATAATTAATTATGGGGGTCGCACCTCGCGGCGGACCCCCATAAACTTTAATTCTATCTCGATTACATAACTACATCGCGTTTGGCGTAATGAGTATGAAGCAACTCATGGGATTTATGCCCCAGAGGCTCTCCGAGAAATTCATCGTACAGACGCTGAACTTCGGCGTTTTTATGAGATTCACGCAGCGTTTCGGTTCCATCAAGCTGATACAGCTTTTGCATACGAGCCTTGACTTCGTCGGGTTTAACACCAACCGGCTGACCGCCGCCGTTAACGCAACCGCCCGGACAGGTCATAACTTCGATAAAGTGCAAGCCCGTCTTTTCACCTGAACGAATCGCGTTGATTAGCTTACCGGTATTTTCCAGAGAACTGACCACCGCAATCCCCAAAGTAATTTCGGTGCCCGGGATAGTAACCTGAAATTCCTTCACGCCTTCAAAACCGCGGCAGGGAGTAATTTCCAGATTCGGCAATTCCTTTTTGGTAACCAGGTAAACAGCAGAACGAATCGCCGCTTCCATAACACCGCCCGAGGTTCCGAAAATCTTGCCTGCGGTAGAACGTTCGGCAAAGGGCGTATCAGCCGGTTCGGGCTGAATCTTGCTCATATTTACACCAATCAATTTGATCAGCTGAGCCAGTTCGCGCGTCGTTAGAACCGCGTCGGTATCCTGATAGCCGTCTCGTCCCAATTCTGGTCGAGCCGCTTCGAATTTCTTGGCGGTGCAGGGCATAATCGCAACAGAGAAAATTTCCTGCGGCGTTTTATTGATTTTACCGGCAAAGAAAGTTTTGATAACCGCGGCCAGCATCGACATCGGGCTTTTGCAGGTAGAAACATTCGGCAGAAAATCCGGGTGGAACTGTTCGATGTATTTAATCCAGCCTGGAGAGCAGGAGGTAAACATGGGCAGTACGCCGCCGGTCGTCAACCGCTGAACCAATTCAGAGCCTTCTTCCATAATCGTTAAGTCGGCGGAAAACGATGTGTCGAACACGTAGTCAAAACCGCACTGACGCAACGCCGCGTTCATCAAACCGGCTATATCATCTCCGGGTTTGAATCCAAATTCTTCACCCAGGGTTACGGAAACAGCCGGAGCGTGCTGAACGCAAACCGTTTTATTGGGATCGTTCAAGGCGTCTAAAACACGCTGAATATGACTGCTGTACGTAAGAGCACCTGTCGGACAAATACGAACGCATTGCCCGCAATTTATACAGGACGATTCTGCCAACGGCATATCAAACGCACAGCCGACTTTGGTTTTACTGCCGCGGTGAATAAAATCGATGGCTCCAACGCCCTGGATTTCTTCGCAAACGCGAATACACTTGCCGCATAGAATGCACTTTTCCGGATCGCGAACGATCGATAACGAGGATTCGTCCTTGGGGAAAGTATTCTTTTCCCCGATAAAGGCACGTTTGCGAACCTGGTATTTTTCAGCCAGCTGCTGCAACTCGCACGTTCCGCACCGATCGCACAGCAAGCAGTCGTCGTGATGATCGGAAAGCAGTAATTCGATAATTGTCTTACGGGCTTTAATTACGCGCGGTGAATGAGTTTTCACCTTCATTCCCGGAAAAACGGGAAACGCGCACGCGGGAACCAAGGCCCGCTGACCTTCTACTTCGCAAACACAAATACGGCATGTACCGGAGGCGCATAAGCCGTCTATATTACATAAGGTTGGAACGTCAAAACCAGCCCGACGAAGAGCATAAACAAGCATTTCGCCCTGCTGCGCTTCGATAATCTTTCCATTAGCTTCTATTTGAATTGTAGGCATAAATTTCTCCTTTACTCTTTATAAATTGCGCCAAACTTACAGGTTTCAATGCACACACCGCATTTGATACACAATTCTGGATTGATAACATGCGGATTTTTGGGAGTGCCGGAAATCGCCTCGGCAGGGCATTTGCGAGCGCAAGCCGTACAGCCCTTGCACAAGCTGGGATTAATTTTATACTGGACAAGAGTTCGGCAGATTCCAGCCGGGCATTTACCCTCTAAAATATGCGCTTCGTATTCGTCCCTGAACCAGCGGATGGTAGACAGAATCGGATTGGGCGCTGTTTGTCCCAAACCGCACAAAGCGGTATCACGAATCGTTTCACCCAATCGGGTCAGCGGCTCTAAAATATCAGGATCGTCTTTGGAAAGACCGTTTTCTTGCAGATACGTTCCGTGAGTAATTCGATGTAACTGTTCCAAAACACGACGCGTACCAGAGCGGCAAGGCGTGCATTTTCCGCACGATTCACGTTGAATAAAGTCCATAAAGAACTGGGCGACGTCTACCATGCAGTTGTCTTCGTCCATAACCACCAAACCGCCGGACCCCATCATCGCGCCGACTGTTTTTAAGGTTTCATAGTCGATTTCTATATCCAGATTTTCAAAGGGAATACAGCCGCCGGACGGACCGCCGATTTGTACAGCCTTAAACTTTTTACCGCCCGCGCAGCCGCCGCCGATATCGAAAATAATCTGACGCATCGTCGTTCCCATGGCTACTTCCACCAAGCCGGTATTTTTCACCTTGCCGGATAACGCAAAGACTTTCGTACCCTTGCTGGTACCCGTTCCGACTTTGGCACACTCCGCTCCGCCTGCATTGATAACATGGGGAACGTTGGCCAGCGTTTCAACGTTGTTGATAATCGTCGGCTTTCCAAATACGCCCGAAACGGCGGGGAACGGCGGACGAGGTCGAGGCATTCCGCGCTTTCCTTCAATAGAATGAATCAAAGCGGTTTCTTCACCGCAGACAAACGCGCCCGCCCCCTTCTTGATTTTAATTTCAAAATTCAGACCGGTTCCCATGATATTTTCGCCCAGGTAGCCGTATTCTTTAGCCTGATCGATAGCTGCGTACAAACGCTTGATGGCAAGCGGATATTCAGCACGGATGGAAATATAGGCTTTGGTCGCGCCAATTGCGTAAGCGGCAATCGCCATGCCTTCCAGCAAACGATGCGGGTCGCCTTCGAGAACCGAGCGGTCCATAAACGCGCCGGGGTCGCCTTCGTCGGCGTTGCAAACCAAGTATTTTTGATCTGCCTGAG
>CAYZMZ010000417.1:2840-3302 GCA_964479655.1 uncultured Planctomycetaceae bacterium | reverse complement strand
ATTTCGAAAGGTTTATATTTCGAAAGGTTTATATTTCGAAAGGTTTATATTTCGACAAGTTTGTATTTCGACAAGTTTGCATTTCGAAAGGTTTGCATTTCGAAAGGTTTGTATTTCGACAAGTTTGTATTGCTGTTGATTCAGATTTTCCATAATTCCGCCGATTGACTTTGCGAATCGGCGGAAATTTTTGACACGACAACTGAAAATCAAACACGCTCTGAACGGAAGCAAAAGAAAATTACAGCGATTTTGTTTCTCCGCCATTAATGGTACCGAGCGCCCCCCAAACACCGAACGGACTTTCACCGCTGACAGTTCCGCTGTCCCAAGATTGACTTTGAGTGGCCAGTTTATCAGTATTAATTGTTTCAGAAATAAATTTGACTGAACCATCGGCATACAAGGTGTTGACACCTCCGGAATGATAACTGGACGGCGGATAATATCCTGTTTCCGATC
>CAYZMZ010000417.1:0-2830 GCA_964479655.1 uncultured Planctomycetaceae bacterium | reverse complement strand
AACAGGCAGGAGAGTTCGGCGGCAGTACCGTCGTAATCGTCTGATAAGTTGGCCGGGCCAGAGTCCAATACGTTCCGCGCTGATCTGTTTTCGATCCCAAAGTCGTTTTAAAAATCGACGTATCCGTTGTATCAATGGCAGCCAGACAGGTGGAGGGAGTCGTTATTCCCGCGTTATAAATAATGCCCCCTTTGATCTGTTTGTCTTTACCCAAACCAACGCGAATTTCCGACATGGCCAGCGTATTGGAGGTTCCGTCGACGATATCAGCGGTATCGCGGCAGAAATACCGGCCGGTTGCCGCAGTGCCTCCGGCGACTCTTGTGCATCCGCATCCGCCGCCGCAAAAACCGCGTTGTGTATTGCTGTATCCGCCGGTCTGCGCGACATGATCGCCGTAAACTCCCCCATAATTGGTATTCTGAATCTTATTGGAATTAAACATATCGTTCGGTTCAGAAGGACAGCGTAAGTAAGTTATTGACGCCTCTTTATAGATATCGTTGTTATAACGCGGCCATTCAGCCCCTTGATCGGTTGAATTAACGCCGATCTTGCTGATCACCAAATCATAGAGCTGCTGATTTTCACAAAATGGAAGCATTGAAACAAGAAACGATGTCTGACCTGATTCCCAATAATCAAGACCGCATCCTATTCTCGTCGGAGGAAAAACTTTGTGCGCGTCAAGATAATTATGAAGACCAATCCCCATCTGCTTGAAGTTATTCGTGCATTGCATCCGCCGGGCCGCTTCCCGCGCCGCCTGAACCGCCGGTAAAAGCAGTCCGATCAAAATACCAATAATCGCAATGACAACCAGAAGTTCTACTAAGGTAAAACCTTGTGTTCGCGTAACATTTTTTGATATTTTGTCTTTTTTAAAATAATCATTACTCATAATCTCTTCCTTTTCGATTTTTAACTCATTTGTTATATCAAGATTATGAGTATTATACCATCACATACCAAAATAATCAATATATTTTGAGAAATATCTTTTTATTTCCAATTATAAAAAACAAGTTTTTGACGACAAAAAAATAATTTTCTCCGCCATTACATTTCATTACAAAAAGTATTTTATTTTGACATTTTTATATTGCTGTTGATTCAGATTTTCCATAATTCCGCCGATTGACTTTTCGAATCGGCGGAAATTTTTGACACCATTACTGGAAAGCAGACGGATCAGTAAATTTGTTAATTATAACGCAACAGATTAGCAATTTCTTTTTCTTTTCCGTTGATGAATTTATGATAAAGTTCGATAACTTCGGGGTTTTGGGCACTGCAAGCGATTTTACTTCCGCGGTCGGACGCGAACAGGGCCTTTCTTCGGGCGTTGTATAAAAAGTCCATTTCGTAATTTTCATTATAAAGCGGCTGACCGCCTCCGCCAACGCATCCGCCGGGACAGACCATGACTTCGACAAAATCATACGCGTTTTCGTTTTTTCTGATCTCGTCAAGTACTTTCTTAATCGCGGGAATTCCGTGAACGACCGCGGCGTTAATTTTAATCTTTCCCAAATCGACTTGAGCCGAACGGAAATTTTCGACCGACCGGTTTTCTTCCCAGTCAAGAAGTTCCTTGGGCGGATCCTTTTTATTAAGGAGCCAATACGCTGTCCGCAGCGCCGCTTCCATGACCCCGCCAGTCCCTCCGAAAATCCGGCCCGCGCCCGAACTTTGACCCATAATCGAATCAAACCCGCCGTCCGGACCGTCTTCAAGATCACTGATCCCGCGCTCCGCCAGAAGATAAGAGGTTTCCCGTGTCGTCAAAGCGCAGTCAATATCCCAAAATTCGTCCTTCTGCCGGGAAAATTTAAACGCGGAATCGTATCCCTTATTAAACATTTCGTATTTTTTGGCGGTACACGGCATAAAAACGACATGATCGATTTTGGACGGATCAATTTTCTTTTCCCGAGCAAACCAGCTTTTAACCAAAGCGCCCTGAATCATCATTGGACTTTTGACCCGGGAAATATATTTCGTCATCTCCGGATAAAAGAGGTCCGCGTATCTCGTCCAGGAGGGACAGCAGCTGGTAAAAAGAGGTCCTTGTGACTTTCGAGCGATATGGTCAACCAGTTCTTTCGCCTCTTCCATAACGGTAACATCGGCGCTGAAACAGAGATCCAGAACATGATCGAATCCGGCTTTTCGCAGAGAATGAACAAGCGAACGCTGAACATTGGTCCCCGGATTCCGCTGATACATCTCGCCAACGGTTGTCCGAAGCGAAGGAGCAATCGACGCTATTTTGATCCGGTCCTTTTTATCAAGAAGTCCGGCAACATAGGAATAATACATCTTTTCCGTCCGAGCGCCGGTCGGACAATATAAAGTACACTGACCGCAATAAATACAATCAACATCGCCCAATGCTCTCCCTGCCATTGGCTGAACAGTTGTTTTTGAACCGCGGTTTGCAAAACCTAAAACAGCATGACCCTGGAATTCCTCACATGCCCTAACGCAAGCACCGCAAAGGATACATTTGTTTGGGTCACGAACGATTGAAGGGTTTGAATTGTCGATTTTCACAAAATCATCTTTTTGGTGGTAACGAATGGTTCGAACTCCGTATTCTTCGGCAGCTGTCTGCAGTTCGCATTGACCTGATTTATCGCAGATTGTACATTCTCTGTCGTGATTTGCAAGCAAAAGTTCAACAATTATTTTTCTTATTTTTCTCACTCTTGCTGAATTTGTTTCGATTTTTAAACCTGGTTCAGGCGGCATGGTGCAGCTTGATTGGATTCCCCTACCTTCAATTTCAACAACACACATTCTGCAAGCACCGTATTGTGTTAAATCG
>CAYZMZ010000416.1:0-3304 GCA_964479655.1 uncultured Planctomycetaceae bacterium | reverse complement strand
TTCCACTTGAGTTTTTCCGGTTTATATTTTCATAAATCAGTCGTTTCATTTCGCCTTGATCAATAAAATAAAGGACTGTTTGATTCTGACCGGGCGAAATCAAAACAACGTCAAGAAGAAAAATCACGTGGCCACAGTATTCTTCCCAGATACACTCTGTACGAAACAACGGACAAAAAGGTTGGATAATTTTTTATCGATTATTATTTTTCTTTTTTTTCTTATTTCTGAAGGGAAAAATAGCTATCTTACCCTTGTATTTCATTTTACGATTCATTATAATGATTTTCTAGGCAGTAAAGTGCTTTGTAATCGCGACTTTACTGTTTCCCCCCTGCCACCCCACAATATATACTGGTTCCACTTGATTTTTCCGGTTTGTGTAACAAACCTCAGTCGTTTCATTTCGCCCCCATTGATCAAGCAAAGCGTTGTTTGATTCTGAAAGGCGAAATCAAAACGATGTCAAGAAGAAAAAATCACGTAGCCATAGTATAATTTCCTAATTGAAAGGATTAATCCGATGAAAAGACGTGATTTTCTCGCTTTTGCGAGTATGACAGCCGCGATGGCCGCCTCTCCATTTTATTCTGTTTTTGCCGATGATCAGCCGCCCAAAAAAGTGCTGTATTACGATTACAGTGCCGGTTTTATTCACCCGCCGACGGTAGACCACGATGGTAAATTGGGGTCTTGCGGTACATTTTTGAAGGATTTTGGACAAAAACACGGTATCGAAGTCGTTTGCACCAAAGACGGCTCCGTTTTCGATGGCGATTTATCCCAGTATTCCGCGATTATTTTCTATACCAGCGGTAATTTAGACCGCAAAAACGATAAATGTCCGGGAAATTGCCTGTCACAGCAAGGAACGAAAAATCTTTACGCTGCCATCCGTTCCGGAGTAGGCTTTTTAGGCTTCCATTCCGCAACCGACACGTGGAAAGTAGGCGGTCCTCAATGGGAAAACGCTCCTGAAGACAAGAGAAACGACTATATTAATATGGTCGGAGGAGAATTTATTACGCACGGCAGTCAGCAGGAAACGACCCTCAAACGGGTGGAACCGGTTGAATTGCCCTCCTTAAAAACCCTGACCGAACCAATTAAATTCCATGACGAATGGTACTGCAATAAAAACTTCAATAAAGATATGCACGTCGTTATGCTTATGGATACCGAAGGCATGAAAAATCCGGCCAGCGGGTGCTATAATCGTCCGTCTTTCCCCTGCGTTTGGGTTAGAAAAGAAGGAAAAGGCCGCGTTGCTTATTCTGCCATGGGGCATGGCGATAAACACTGGAGCGAACCTTTGGTTCAGGAAGTAGTCGGCGACTTGCTGCTGTTTGTTACCGGGAAATTGGATATCGATACAACGCCCAATTTCGATAAAGTATGCCCCGATGCAGTTATCAACAACAACACTCAAGAGAAAAAATAGTCTGTATTGCAACACCGTGTTCAAAAGGACACGGTGTTGTTATCAATATATATTCACGGTTGGAAGAACCGCAACGCTGTTATTCGTTCTTCTTGTAATATTCAGCCAGATTTATTCCACCGTGTTTTTCTTGTTCGAGCAATCGCAAGCGGTTTTCCATTAAACCCAGCCGTTGCTGTAAGCGGATAATTTTGGTTTCCTCTGATTCCGTGTACATCGTATGCGGAACTTTGGGATAGCCTAAATGCCGCTGCATGGCAGAAAACAAAAAAGTCATGTCTTTGCGTCGATTTGCCAGCGCGATCTGCCCTTCTTTTCGACCGAACAGAATTTCTTTCCCCGCCGCATCTCCCCCTTTTTGAAGATAGTACTCGCTGCGGACATAAATCAATTCAGCCAAATCGACAAAGCCCAGCTGACGGCGTACAATCTGGGTCCAATCCCGAAACGCCTGACTGAATATCGGCTCGACAGCCATCGCCTGCAATCCTTTATCGTAGCTGAGCCGATTTCGGCTTATCGCTTCAACTTCATACAAAAATATCCCCGCCGCGGTAACCGGCTTTACCCCGACCGGTAATTTTTCTCCCGGCTCTGCGGTTTGAGAATAATACTTCGCCAAGTATTCCAGAATTTCCAGACCGACGCGAAAGTCAAACCGTCCCTCTTCCTGCTCGGCTTGCGCCATGATAAAGGTTTGATATTGCGAAAAATAGTGCGGCAGATACCGCATCGCCGAGCTAATCGTACCGTTATGACGCATTTCCGTGGCCATGAAATCGACTGCCATAACCAAATTAGTTGTACTGAGAATTTCATGAACCAGCATTTTCAATAGCTCTTGAGTCGCGTAATCGTTCATTCGTTCCCGTAAGGAATGAAAGAAAAATTCCTGCTCGATATATTCATCTCTGTTTAACATGGCAGATGGTAATTTATACTATGACTACTTGAATTTTCCTCTTAACATCGTTTTGATTTCGCCCAATAAGTTGAGCGAACTCCTTGTTTTGCCGATTATAGCGCAATAAAACGACTGAGTTTTGTTATGCAAACCGGAAAAAGTCAGTAGAACCAGTATAACAACAAAACGGAAAACAATTCCCATCATACGGGAAATCCTATTTTTGTCAATATCGCTTACTCTGATTTTGCGTGTCGATTACAGGTCAGGTTATACTGGATTCCCGTTGAAATTTCCAGACTTATATTATCATAAAACAGTTTTATTTCGTCCTACTCGATAAAACAGGGAAAACCTTCTTCCAGGATCGAAATCAAAACGGAATTGAGGGGAGAGAAAAATACAATACAAAATTCTGGTGAATAAATTCAATTCGTTGAAAATCATCTAAATTGCCCCCCAAAAAAGGGGGAGTTCTATAACCTTTATCTCATAAATAATCGCCAACAAATCCGTTGCACATACCCCGCGAAATTGGGGCTTCTACAACAAAATAGCGGTAACAATGCGATTCTGTCAAGTTGCACATACCCCGCGAAATTGGGGCTTCTACAACCGGATATGTCCATGGAATAATAAGGAGTACGTTGCACATACCCCGCGAAATTGGGGCTTCTACAACTATCACATTCCATTTTATGCGCCCCAAAAGGTTGCACATACCCCGCGAAATTGGGGCTTCTACAACAAATCGCCTATAAAAGAACCAAAGATTTAAGTTGCACATACCCCGCGAAATTGGGGCTTCTACAACCATGACGTGCAGTGCCTGCGGTGCTGAAAAGTTGCACATACCCCGCGAAATTGGGGCTTCTACAACTGCGCTGGCACGGTGTTTAATGGTTGCTCCGTTGCACATACCCCGCGAAATTGGGGCTTCTACAACATCGCTGCTATGC
>CAYZMZ010000415.1:0-3308 GCA_964479655.1 uncultured Planctomycetaceae bacterium | reverse complement strand
ACTATGGCTACTTGATTTTTTCTGACGACGCCGTTTTGATTTCGCTCCCGAAGGGATAAAACTCCCCGTTTTACGGATTAAGGCGAAATGAAACGGCAGGTTTTTGATAGTAAAAACCGGAAAATTTCAAGTGGAATCACTTTATTATACCCTTTTTCCGATTTCGGGTCAACGTCAATTCCCGGAAGTTCCCTAAATTATGTTAGCCAAAGAAAATTCGAGCAAAAAGCGGCATCGTTGAGCGATTTTCTCCCGCATCGACATAAAAATCGCAAGCTCATTATATATATTAATTTGATTCGCGTTCAAGCGGTCAAAATCCCGGCTGACTGAATCGGGAAAACACGTATTCTTTGCAATCGATATAATCAGACTTTAATTTTTTTTGCCGTGCCGGACAAATAAGTCAAATCGACATAGACGTTGACCAACCTCGGAAAAACTACTGAAATTTCCAAAAGAAAAGCGGCCGTCTGCCAAAAAATGGGCTATACTTTACTCAAAAGGATTTTATACTATGATTACTTGAATTTTCCTCTTGACGTCGTTCGATTTCACCCAATAAGTTGAACGAAATCCTTGTTTTGCCGATCAGGGCGAAATGAAACGACTGGTTTATGAAAATATAAACCGGAAAAAGTCAAGTGGAAACAGTGTAGGAGTAATCTGATCTGATTGAGTTTTTCAGATCGCGGCTTTACGTATTATTGACTCTTTTTGGCAATGATACGTTAAACGTTTTGACTCCAATTAGGTGAAGTCAAAAGCCGTCGGAAGAAAAACGCCGTCAGAAAGATGAAAATTCCATTGTTTTTTCAATGGGACAACCGGATACCATGCAGGGAAGCGTGAAATTCAACTTTGGAAATTGAGAATTTTTCATGCGAACCATTTCCCCCTATAATAATTCAACACAAAGGCGGCTGAATAAGCCGTTGCTGGGGAAATACGTCCCGCCGAAAAATAGTAATTCCCGCCGTTCAATACTCTGGCTGGCTTATTTAGGTACCGTATTAATATGTCTGACCGCTAATAATACCGCGTTCTGTCAAAACGCCCGTTCGTCTTGGCAAGGCGCGTCTTACAACCAGAGAAGGGGGCAAGCCGAAACTTCGACCAAAGCAGTAGCCGCGCCTCAAACCGAAACCAGCCGTCAGCCGCTGGGGAATTTGCAATTATCAGACGAAAGCCATTCCGTTCTTAAACCGATTTTTCAATACGAAAATTCAACTCAATTAAATCCAACTTCATTTGATTGGGGCTATAATTCCGCAATTCTTCCTCAAACGGATAGATTTCAGCCCTTTCACGGCGCGGTCAATTCCGTTGAAGCCGCCATGATCCAAGATTCCCGCGATAATTCGTTTGATCGTTTTACGCTTTTGGAGGCGGCGATAATAGCCGGCGGAACGACAGAACAGTCGGCATTGGATAATTACAAGCAGAAGTACCGAAACTGCGTTTATCAGATCGCTCGGCTTATGCCGACCAACAGTCAGGCGATTGCCAAAGCCCGTATATTATTAGAGTATATGCACCGCGAACTATTCAAGGATTATCTGCTTGAAAGCTCGAACGTGGCGTCTATTTTCGATTCAGGAATTTACAATTGTGTAACCGGCACGGCGTTGTTTAACAGTTTCGCTCGCCAGTTCGGTGTAAAAGCGGAGGCTCTGGAGTTGCCCGGACACGCGATGAGTCGAATTTATTTGGAAGACGGTACTCATTACGATGTCGAAACAACCTGCGCAATCTGGTTCCAGTTGCGGGATTATCCCGGCAAGCAGGAACAGGTTATCGCCCGCATGCTGGAGGCGGGAGTCGCCTCTCAAGTGGCAGACGATCCGGTGGTTCGTCGTCAAATAAACGATGTCGAACTGGTCGCCAAGTTATACTACAATCGAGGGGTTTCGCTGTTGAACAAGGAAGACTACTCCGGCGCGCTGCAATGCAATGCCAAGGCGTTATCGTTAGATTCGCAGTCCTATACCGCCAAGGGGAATTTCCTGGCTACGATCAACAACTGGGCGATTTCGGAATCGAAAGACGAGCATTACGACGTTGCCATGAATCTGCTTCGACAGGGAATGGCTATCGATCCGCAATATCCGATATTTAAAAACAATCATATTCATATTTACCATCAATGGATAGAAAAAATGTGTAAGCAATCCCGCTTTGACGAGGCGTTACGCCTATCCCGTCAGGCGATTTCTGAAGCTCCCTCAGAAGAGCATTTTAGAAAGCTGGAAGCCTATGCCTTGATGGGATTACAACACCAAAACGCCGTAGCAGGCAACGCGGGGAATACGTCTGCGTCTGTTTCTGCTACCGTTGCTTATCCTCATAACTGAAAGAACTCAATGAAACCTACTTTTCGTATTGCCTGGATTGGAACGGGTGTTATGGGACAATCGATGTGTTCTCACTTACTTAAAGCGGGATACCCGGTTACAGTATATACACGTACACCTGAAAAAGCGAAAAAACTTCTCGAATCAGGGGCGAAATGGGCGGATTCTCCCGCCGCGGCCGCTAAAAATGCCGACGTGCTGTTTTCCATGGTTGGATTTCCCTCCGATGTAAAGCAGGTACTGATGGGCGAAAACGGGGCGATTGCCAACATGGATCCCCAGGGCGATAAAGTGGTAGTTGATATGACGACCAGTTCGCCGGACTTGGCTGAACAAATGGCTCAATGGGGTCTCAAATACAACGTCGGCGTGCTTGACGCCCCGGTTTCAGGAGGCGATATTGGCGCCAGAAACGCAACGCTGTCTATTATGATCGGCGGAAATCGGGATACATTTGAAATGATTGAGCCGCTGTTAAAATTGATGGGAAAAACTATCGTCTGGCAAGGCGAATCCGGCAGCGGTCAGCATGCGAAAATGGTAAATCAAATTTTGATTGCTGGAAGTATGTTGGGATTATGCGAGGCGATGGTTTACGCTCAGAAGTCGGGATTGAACGTCGAATCGGTGTTGCAGTCTGTTTCAACCGGTGCGGCGGGCAGCTGGAGTTTAAATAATCTGGCTCCGCGAATTTTAGCGGACGATTTTTCGCCCGGATTTTTTATCGATCATTTTATCAAAGACCTCGGTATTGTACTGGAAGAGGCCAAGCAGATGCATATTACTCTGCCCGGCGTTGAGCTGGCGCATAAACTCTATCTTACCGCACAAGAAAAAGGACTAGGCAAAGACGGAACGCAAGCCTTGGTAAAAGTTCTGGAATAACCTCGGAGCGAGGGAGGCGGTTCGGCTACCGCCGGTTGACGAAAAAAGGATTGGTATTATTCAAGGCAA
>CAYZMZ010000414.1:0-3309 GCA_964479655.1 uncultured Planctomycetaceae bacterium | reverse complement strand
TTAAAGAAAAACCGTATACTACCAAACGAGAAACCTCTAAAGAGGTTAAGACCCCAGCACCAAATCAAGCGGTATTCAAAATCGAACGGCGTTAAGCGGCCGAGGACGACCGCTCAAAGGCGAGGACGCCCCCGAGGCGGGGTTCCCTGTTGGGCTACCGCCCGTTGCCGAAAATTTGCTTATCGTTACAAATCCGCGTATACTTCCGTTCAATGCGGTATTCATTGCGCTATGTTGCATTTCCCCCCGCCAACCAACTTTCAGGCAACGGGCGGCTATCCAACCGACTACCACGTCTGACACCCCCGCAATTCTACCTATTTTTTCTGTGGTATACCGACATTAATCAAAAAATGTTAAATTTTTTTCAATAAAATTCTAAAAATGACTTGCAATTTTGGAAAAAATGCATTATAATAGAAGGATAGTAAAAAAACGGTTTGATATACCATTCCATATCGAGAGGTAAACTTACAATGCAATCAGCGAATTTTGGGAAATTGTGGGCAAACGACATTTTGGGGCGAAAACTAGGGTTGATTCTGCGAACTTTCGCGGCTCTGGCTGTATTCGCAATAGCGGCAACGGCTGAAAATCGTGTGCTTGCGTACACTGTAACGGGAAGTGAAACCGTAGAATCTACCGGGTCTGGAGAAGCGGTTAACGGTACTTTTCTTACTTATACGGTTGACGGATCCGGTGTCAGCGGCGGAATTTTCGTCAATAAGTCTGACAGCAATTTTTACTTGAACGGGGCTGGTACGGTAACCGTTGGAGCGGGAACGGCGGAAACCCCGGCAATATTTAACTGGAATTCTACGGGAAAGGTAATCAATCTCAACGGTAATGCTCTTACCGTTAGCGTAGACAGTAATTCTACTTTGGATGTAAGCGGCTATTTCTATGCGGATACCGGTTCGCCCAGTATCATCAAAACCGGAAACGGCACGTTAAAACTAGAGGGAAATGCCAGTCAAACCAGTCAAAGTGCGGCTATAGGGCTTGCCATCAATGCGGGAACAGTAGAATACGCTGTTGCCTCCGGAGCGGATACAACTTTCAAAGGCGTTGTTTCCGGTACGGGGACACTAACTAAATCCGGTTCCGGTACGCTTGTTCTTTCCGGCGCGAATACGTACACCGGAACTACAACTGTTTCCGGCGGTATTTTGGAAATTAAAGGATCGCTAACCAGCGGCACGGCTACGGTTCAATCTGAGGCAAAACTGCTTTTCACCAATACCGTTCCAACCAGCGACTTGGCGGTTACATTGGGAAATGGTGAAAATGATTACGGCAAGTTGGAATTTTTCAACGACATAACGGCTGTTACGGATACAGGAACGCCTGCCGGCTGTAGTATCAGCAACGGCGGAAAGGCGGTAACAATATCCGGGTCAGGCAACTTGATTAAATCAGGTACAGGGCTTGTTTGCATGAAATCCGCAAGTTCAACGGTTACCTTAAGTCTTGATGCCAATTCTACCATCGACGTACAGGCTGGCGAACTCCGTTTCGGCAGATGGCAAGGAGCGGATACAAGCAACAATTTTGCAGCACTGAATATCGAATCTGGTGCCGTTTTCAACATGTGGGATACGAATAACGTTAATGTCAAATCTCTCACTGGTAGCGGAATATTGGAAGCTAATTTCTTGAATAACCTTACTACGACAGGTGCAAGTACCTTGATAATTGGTAACGGTGTTACAGACAGTGCTTTTACAGCAACGTTTAACGGGACGATACGCGATAACGAGACAACCAGTCAGCGCGTTACAGCGATTACAAAAATCGGTGATGGTAAACAAGTTTTTACCGGTGTAAATACGTATACCGGGGCTACTACCGTTACGGCTGGCACGCTTTCTTTCGAGGGAGCAAACGCAAAAATCGGAACGGGTAAAGTGACGGTCAACGGTACGTTGGCTCTCAACGATACGATTCAGACGCTCAACTATCTCAATGGGTCGGGAACGATTACCGGAACGCAAGATTTGACCATTTACGAAACGGGGTTGAACATCAATTTTACCGGTAGTTTTCAAATCGGAACCGCTTCCTTAATCAAAACAGGAACAGGGCGAACGCAATTGGGAAAAGATGGAGCGGTCGATTCCGTTATTGGCGGTTTTCTGATTAAAGAAGGCTTCCTTTGCTTGCCCAATGCATACAGTTCCGAAACCCCTGTTACCCTTCAGGGAGGGGTATTACAGCGAAATGGCGATACTTCGGGTGATGGTAAAGCCACAACGACACTTGCCAATCCGATTTACGTTACTTCTACCGGCGGTGGACTGATGGCGGACTTTAATGGCAACCTCTTTCTGACCGGCAACATTTCCGATGCCGCTGGGCAGACCGGCGGCACGCTAACTATCAAGAAAGATTCAGGATGTGTTACGTTTTCCGGCGATGGGCTTGTGAATATCTCCGGCATCCTGAATGTAGAACAGCAAAACGCACCTACGGCGGTAAATTTGTATATTCATAAAGTTACTCAGTTCGGCGGTTTAACCGGTGCGGGTTACGTGCAGAATAATGGGGCGATGACCTTAAACGTTGCCGATGAAACAACGGCTGAATACACGGGAGTTTTAAGCGGGACCGGCTCGCTGGTAAAAACCGGTGAAGGAACGCAGATTCTTACTCGTGCCAACACGTACTCCGGTGGTACGACGATTAACGAAGGAACGTTGAAACTGACGGGAGAGGGGAATATTACCGGTTCCTTAACGTTGGGGGCAAACGGGGTATTAGATATCTCCGGTAAAACTACGGATCTATCTTTAACCTCGTTGGGGTTGGACGCTGAAAGTACGATCAAAGTTACGATTGATAACGATAACGGTGTTCTGACCTGTCTAAATAAATTGAATTTGGGGACCAGCAATTTTGATGCAGCGGGGACGCTTTCCCTATTTCTTACCGGCGATTTGCTTGGTTTGGAAGACGTGGGGGTGCTGGCTGACATAATTAACGCCGGTTCGTACGACGGAACGTTCTCCTCTGTTGTGATAGATCCTTTAAGCACCAATCAATTGGGTTCCGACTTATTCTTCTTTTACAACGCTGACAATGGTACGGTCGAGCTGGGAGACCTGGGAGTCCCAGAGCCGTCTACATGGCTGTTGCTGATATTAGGTGCCGTGGGCTTGATGTTATTCAAACGCCGGAAGTAGCTCTGCGGAGTGTTTCGGTGTTTTTCGGAATTTTTTGGAGTGCGCGGAGCTTGCTCCCGTCCGCAACCGCGCAGCGGTTGAATGTTCATAGCCGTGCGTGAAACACACGGAAAAGAACGACAAAAAA
>CAYZMZ010000413.1:2497-3313 GCA_964479655.1 uncultured Planctomycetaceae bacterium | reverse complement strand
AATTTTATCGATTGCCGTCCCGTTGATATTTGGTGTAATGAGTTCCGAGTCGACGTCGGCGCAAGCTCCTCCGGCGGCAACTCCCGTATTATCCGAGGCGGGCACGGCATCGACCGGCGCAGCCGCGTCTGGCGCGTCCAATGTCGGCTCTGCCTGCGGTCAAGCTCCGTGCAACAGCGGTGCGTTGCCGTTTCCCGGTCCCAGCTTTGATCCGTATTCTACCTCTAATAATACCGGTTCATCTCTTTTTACGCCGGGGCAAGCGATGCAGATTAATGATCCGGCTGACAATTCTCAAACGGCTAAAGATGCTCAAACAACGCAGCGGCTTTTGGATGCGTGGCTGGTTCGATTTTTGTGGATGTCAGGGGGAAAAGACGGCAATAAACTTGGTCTAACTCAGTTGGAATTGAATGCTACGTTTGCTTTTCCGCTATGCTTCGATCCGAAAAATTCGCTCAAAGTAACTCCCGGATTTGTGTTTAATTGGTGGAATACGGATAATAATTTTTACTATGTTTCCGCTATGCCGAATCGGACATACGACGCCTACTGCGACTTGGCGTGGGCACCGTCTTTAAATGATTGGATTTCTGCAGATTTGGCGATTAGAATTGGCGTGTATTCAGATTTCCATTCTGTTAAAGGCGGCTCAATTCGGCTTACGGGGCATGGATACGGCGTTTTTCAGATTTCCAAAACCCTCCAGTTAAAGCTGGGGGTGGAATACGTCAATCGGGTAAATACAAAAATACTGCCTGCCGGCGGGGTTGTGTGGACCAATCCAGAGGGCACGAAAAAATTAGAGGCGATTTT
>CAYZMZ010000413.1:0-2487 GCA_964479655.1 uncultured Planctomycetaceae bacterium | reverse complement strand
ATCCAAAATATTCACAAAAATGCACTTTGGTAGATTCCAAGGCGGAATTATGGTGGTATGTTCGCGGGGAATACGGCGGAGGAACGTGGAATGTTTATACCAGTTTTCCCGGAGAAGAGTTTACCAATGTCAGTTATAACGATATAAGAATTGCTGTCGGACTGGATTTTGAATTTATCAACAAAATACACGGCTTTTTTGAAATTGGAGGGGCGTTTAATCGAGAGCTGGTATATCAGCACATTGGAACTAAAAGCGAGGGGGATTCTTTCTTCCTGTCAGGCGGGTTGTATTTTTAACGAGGATTGTATTTTATATTAATTATATAGATAAAATCTAAACGGAACGGAAAGGATCAAATGAAATTGTTCTGTCGGTTAATTGCTGTTTTAATGATAGGCTGTTCGTCTTTGTTCGGACAGGACAATTCCCGACAGGCGTTACCCTATTGTTATACCCAAAGTTCGACCGCACAACAGGATAATTATATTTACGATACGGGATTGATGTCTCAATTGGGTGCGGACAATTTGTATACCTCTAAAGACTTGCCGTACAAGCCCAGCCTGGAAGACGATAATCAGCGGGCAGGCATTTTTCAGCGGATCAATTTTAAGGCGGATTACGTTTCTTCCGGAGGCGGTCAGGAAAGTGCGGCGATAAGCAAGTTTTCCCTTCAGGCGGTTTTCGGACTGCCGTGCCCTACGCGTAAAAGTCCGCTTTTGCTTACGCCTTATTTTGACGTAACCTGTTTGTCGGATACTCCGGAGTTTAGCGGTTTGCCGACCACCTTGTATCGTACCGGAGTAGATATTGCCTGGATGACGGAGCTAAACGACAGATGGGGTATTTATGTATATATAACGCCTTCTGTATCCAGCGATTTCAAAACGTCGAAAAACGCGTTTCGATTACCGGGGGGAGTGGTTGCGACGTATAAAATCGATTCGCAATGGAAATTGACTTTGGGGGCGGGATATACGTCTTATTCTTCCTGGCCGGTAACTCCGATTTGCGGTTTGACATGGACGCCGAACGACGATTGGAGATTTGAATTGCTAATTCCTCGTCCGCGAATTTGTCGGAGAATCAATTCGCCCTTTTCGCAAAATCGGTATTGGCTTTATCTCGGCGGCGAGTACGGGGCAGGGACGTGGGCGACGGCGAATCCCGCTTTGCAGGACGATTTACTTTCCTATCGGGATTTGCGTGCCTGTTTGGGAATCGAAAAAGACAATCGAACGTTCGGACGAATTGACCTCAACGCGGAAATCGGCATTTCTTTTTGGCGAAAGTTGTATTACGATAACTCGCCGATAGAATATTGTCCCAATCCGGGCGTTTTTGCGCGGATTCAATTAATCTATTAAACGGAACCGAAATCAATCTATTAAACGGGCTGAAATCAAAACGACATCTGGGGGAAAATCACGTAGTTAGTATAATCTGTTAAACTTGATAAATATACGTGTATACAGGTGCGTTTTGCAGTCGAATTTGTGAAAAATAGGGATTGACAGGGGGAGCGTATAAATCTGGAAAAAATCAGTAAATCGTTTCATATCGGTCTTGACTAAAACCGCGGCGGCGTTTATAATGCTGTCAAACAAACGGTATGCCCTGTGAGTTTTCGTTTTCCGTGGTTTCAGAGGGAAAATTTTTGGGGTAAAAATTTATATTGAAAGATATACGGTTTTTCAATATTTTTGTATTTATACGATGACCCCGGTGATTATTTTCCTCGAAGCCGCTTTGATTTTGCCCAACAGATAGAATATAATTTTTGTTTTATTGATGGGGAAGAAATGAAATGGCTGGTTTATGACGCTATAAGCCGGAAAATTTTTAAGCGAAACCAGTATGCTCAAATTTCAGAAAACGGAATCGGACAGGGGATAAGCATAAAACAGATAGACATCTTGCGGGTATGCCTGTAAAGATAGATATAAGATAAAATTGTATATTAACTGTCGTCCTATAAGAATGATATTAACCTGATAACGTGCCAATAAAGCTGACACGTTATCGTTTATTTTAAGGTTTCCTTTTTCAGACGGAAACGAAATAAAAAGGCGGAATTTGGAAAACCGTACAGCTGTTTTCCAGTCTGTCGATTAAACAAAGAAACAACGGAAAATATGTCAAATTTCCCGATATATGTAACGAAAAGTTATTCGCCCCCCATTGAAGAATATCAAGGATTTGTGGCGCAAATTTTGACCTCTTGTCAATACACGAACAATGGTCCCTTATTGCAGGAGCTTGAGTTCAAATTGAAGCAATATTTTCACGTTGACTATTGTCAATTTGTTACCAATGGTACGGTTGCGCTTCAGTTGGCCTTGCGTGCTTTCGGGATTACCGAAGGGGAAGTGATTACAACGCCGTTTAGTTACGTTGCCACAACATCGGCGATTTTATGGGAGCATTGCACACCGGTTTTTGCGGACATTGACCCGGTTACTTTTTGTTTGGATCCCAACAAAA
>CAYZMZ010000412.1:2469-3322 GCA_964479655.1 uncultured Planctomycetaceae bacterium | reverse complement strand
ATTGGGCGAAATCAAAACGACGTCAAGAGGAAAATTCAGGTAGTCATAGTATAAATTACCTGTTGATTGTTTTTTACTCTCTGAATTGAAAAATCTTTTCAAAAATTCGTTAATTTTCTGATATTTTAACAATATTTTCTGGGTATACCTCATTTTTTTGGTATACCGTCAATTTTTTTCCTTGACAAACTGATTTTGTGGATTATACTATTGTTAGTTTATTAACTGTATTGTTTTTTTGACTTTAACGGTTCCGTGTTTGCGGGGCGCGTTGCATAATTTTTTTGATTGGGTGTTTAAAATGGTGAAAAATACTTTTAAGTTCACTTTGGCAGTATTCGTTCTTTTGGGACTGAATAGTGTAACCTTGGCGGAAACCGTCGCGACATGGGTTGGCGGGCAGGGGAACAATTACTGGGGCAATGCGTCTAACTGGGATACTGGCGTTGTGCCAACGGGGGAAGACGCGACCGCGATTTTGCTCCAGGGAACTCCTGAGACTTCTAACGCTACCCGCGGACACATGGAAGTTGGAAACGTTATTATAGGAGGTGGTTCGTCTACGGTTACCTTGGACGGATTCTCCGAAAATCTTACGACTTATGTTCCGAACGTATTGATTAAAACCAACGGTACCTTTAAAGTCACGGGCAATAATCCTAATGGCATCGATGCCAATTATACGGTCGATGGCGGAACGCTCGACTTTCAAACCAGTAATGCCAGAAAGATGAATTTGCGAAATTCGAATTCGGTTCTCAATTCTGGAACGATTACGGCTGGGGAATTAATCGTCGGGGCGGGGGCGAGCGACGGAACGACAACGCTAATACAAAATGCCGGTACCGTGAAG
>CAYZMZ010000412.1:0-2411 GCA_964479655.1 uncultured Planctomycetaceae bacterium | reverse complement strand
TCGGAGGTACTACCGGGAGTCTGGCGGGAACGTTGAACGTCGATGGCGGAAAGGTCTCCGTTGCAAACGATGTTACCTTGGGGTCTTCGGCTGCCGGAACGATCAATATGACGGGCGGAACGGTTGTTTTCGGTGGAACGGCTTATATCGCAAATGACGGCGCAACAGGAAATCTCAATATCTCCGGTGGAGAAATGACCGTCAATGGGTCTTCAACAGTCAATAGCAAAACGATGTCCATTCAGATTGGCCAGAACAAAACGGGTACGGTTACTGTCAGCGGCGGAACGTTGAATACGACCAACGGTATTTGGTTTGGATATACAACGGTATCCGGTGCTCCTTCTACGATGACCGTTTCGGGCACGGGTACGATCAATTGCGGCAGAGTTTTCCAGCTTAGTACGAATTCTGTCTTGAATATCAATGGCGGCGTTTTGAATACAAGTTCCTTGTTTCAGGACAGTACAAATTCCACGCTGAATTTTACCGGCGGTGTTTTGCAAAGCAGCACTATTACCACCCAAGGTACACTGACGCAATCGGGCGGAACGTTGGTTACGGGTTATAACGGTGCGGGCGGATTGGCAATCACCGGGAATTACACTCAAAGCGCGGATTCAACGTTGAAGGTCGTCGGAAAAACGACCGTTTCTGGAACCGCAACGTTAAACGGTACGATTGATTTGAGCGCGTTGGGTTCAAAATATGTCGGAACTTACGGCGAAACGTTTGCTGTTATCACGGCGGGAACCCTCGCGGGAACGCCCACTTATACGAATCCGACCAACTGGACGTACGATGCTGCAACCGGGGTCGCGATGTATTCCGGCGGAACAGATGCCTGGTTTTGGCGGACAGACGGCTCCGGAAACTACAGCACGGGAGCGAATTGGAACGTCAACGGTGTTCAGCAAACATCGGGACCGACGACCAGTTCCGTGGTTAACATCCTTGATACCGGGAGCAATACTGTAACTTATGATTATGGAGTGATTCAGGCGGCAAGTCTTACCATCGGTAACGGTATTGGCGGGACTTCGGGCACGGCAACGGTTTCGAGGAGCGGAAATTTGACGATTGATAAACCGCTTGTTATCAATCGTGGCGGCACACTGAATACATCCGGTACAACTGTTAATGTTGATAACGGTTTTGTTGTTAATGAGGGCGGTGTGTTGACCTCCAGTTCTGTTATGTGGATACGAAATAACACGAATTCTACGATTAAAGGTACTGTGAACGCCTCTGGTGCTATACGTGTCGGTGCGGGAACTGCGGCAACATTGACAATTGAGGACGGCGCGATTTTCAACAGCTCCTCCGTACTGTATATCGCAACAAATGGGGCTGGAACGGTTAATCAGAACGGTGGAGCCGTAAATATTACGGGGGTTAGCGGTATCCAGGTTTGTTGGGGCGGGGCTAATGGAACATATAATCTTTCCAACGGAACTCTGAACGTTTCCGGGACTTCCCTTGCTTATATCGGAGCGGGTACTGGTGCAGGGGTTATGAACGTAACTGGCGGAACGGCAAATTTCAATAGTACCTTTACGTATAATTCGACGGATACTTCTCTGGTTATTGGTCAAGCGGGGGGAACCGCAAACGAACTTAATATTTATGCGGGGGGTGTCAATGTTTCCAAGAATTTATATGTGAATCATGGTAGTTTGAGTATTGCGAAAACTGCCGAAGATAATTTAGGAACTGGTATTCTCAATTTGGGCGGTGAATTATTTGTTCGTGGAGGTTCGACACTAAACTTGTCCAGCGGAACGATCAAGGGGAATCAAAACTTGCAAGTCGGATTCGGAGGTATGGGTACGTTTAATATGTCTGGTGGAACGGCGAATTTGAATAGACTTCTGTTAGGCAACTACAGCACGGCAACGCCCACGATGTCCGTTTCTGGCGGTACAATAAATCTGACGGAAAAACTCTTATTGGGCTATAATTCTAACGCGATTGCGACGATTTCAGGAAATGCCATTGTTAATACAGTCGGCGGAATTCAAATGGGAGAAAGCAATGCAGGTTTTACTTCCACGTTGAATGTAAATGGCGGAACGGTCAATATTGGGTCTGCGGGGATAACCAATCCTTCCGGTTCATATGCGTTGAATTTTGATGGTGGAACGCTGGGTACATACGATGCCCAAAGTTGGTCGTCTTCATTGAATGCGGTCTTGGGTGCAGGCGGAATCACGTTCGCGCCCTCGAAAAACGCCTCGATTACCTGGAATGGCACTCTTTCGGGTACGGGAGGGGTAAAAGTTGCCGGTCTCGGAAGTCTGATTCTCGAGGGGACACAAACTTACAGTGGTGTTACGAAGGTTTCTCAAGGCTCGACTTTGGTCTTGAATAATGCAAATCTGGCAAGCAGTGACTTCCAAATTGAAAACGGG
>CAYZMZ010000411.1:0-3340 GCA_964479655.1 uncultured Planctomycetaceae bacterium | reverse complement strand
GAAAGCGGGAGCTTGCTCCCGCACTCTACAGAAAAATGCAGCTCGCGGACTATTTTGCTTTGACTTCATGCACGCTAACCGCATTGAACGAATGTTCAAATACATTCATGCCGGATAAAACGACAATCGTATCTCCTGAATCTACTAATTGAGCGGTTTGAGCGGCTTTTATTACATCACCGTAATTTTTGGCTCCGGGTAAATAAAGGGGAATAACGCCCCAGTACAGGCAGATTCGCCGCGCCGTTTCCAGATTAGGGGTAAACCCTAAAGTGGCTACGCGGCTTCGCAAATGCGCTAAATCCAACGCGGTTCTGCCGGTTGCTGTGGCAGCCACAATCAATGCGGCGTCTACCTGATCGGCAACATCGACCGCCGCCTCGGCTAACGCGCCGGCAACTAAAGACCCCGGTCTGAGAAGCGTTTGATCCATGTCTTCAAAAATAACCGGAACGGTATTAACTGCGCCGGATTCGTCTTCATCGATAGCTGCAATCTGCTCCCGCTCTGATTCCAAGGCGATTCGGTGCATCGTTTCAACGGTTTCCAAGGGATAATCGCCAACCGCGGTTTCGCCGGAAAGCATAATACAATCTGCTCCGTCGAAAACGGCGTTTGCTACGTCCGATGCCTCGGCACGGGTCGGAATACGGCTATGCGTCATGCTTTCCAGCATTTGTGTGGCGACAATAACCGGCTTTTCCAGTTCGCGGCAGGTGCGGATAATTTCCTTTTGGACAACGCCCATTTTAGCAATATCAACCTCAACGCCTAAATCTCCCCGGGCAACCATAACGCCATCGGAAGCAACAACAATAGCCTCTAAATTATCCAACGCCTCGGGTTTTTCTATCTTGGCGATAATTCCCGTATTGAGCGGTTTATCCTGCGGTTTGTTTTGAATTAAAATCGAACGCAATTCTTCTATTTCCTCGGCTGTTCGTACAAAACTGAACCCCAAATAATCGATTCCGTTTTGAACCGCCCAAATCGCGTTGGTAATATCGATTGGCTGTAGAGATTTTACAGACAGCTTCACGCCGGGCAGATTGATTCCCTGTCGGCTGCGAATAACGCCGGGCTGAACAACCGTTCCCTCAACGTAATCCGGTTCCTTTTTGGTGATTTCTACGCAAACGGTACCATCGCACATCAGAACACGATTTCCAACTTGTAATTCATCAATCAACGGCTGATACGTTGAGGTAAGGTAGTTTTTCTGAGTGGACGTTGTTCCTTTTACAAAGCGAACGGTTTCTCCTCGCACGCAGTCCAGCTGACCGCCGTCAATTTCTCCCAGACGCATTTTCGGACCCGCTAAATCCATTAAAACCGCAACGGGGATTCCGCTGCTTTTTTCTGCGGAGCGAACTAAACTGAGCATACTGGCAAAATTCTCTATTTTACCGTGAGCTGCGTTGATACGAAAGACATCAACTCCTGCCTGAAGGAGTTCTACAAGTTTTTCTTGAGCGAGAATCGCCGGACCTAAAGTCGCAATTATTTTAGTTTGACTGGGACGCATGATAATAGTAAAGGGGGAAAATAGGTGAAAAATCCAACAATCCAACACCAAGAATAATATAAGGGGAGTACAGGATTTGTCAAGTACCTTGACGAGCTAGTCAAACACGTTATACTATGACTACGTGGTTTTTTCTTCTTGACGTCGTTTTGATTTCGCATTCTTAATCAAATAACTTTTTATTTTGCCGATTAGGGCGAAATGAAACGACTGATTTTTGTTTTTCAAACCGGAAAAAGTTAAGTAGAACAAGTATATACTAAGGTTATTATGAAACTATACACAGCTCCTATTATCGTACCGATGGATAAACCGCTGATTGAAAACGGCGCCATTTTATCCGACGATTCAAATCGCATTATAGCCGTAGATACGGCAGAACGTATTCATGAGAAAGCGGTAGAAATTTTTCATCGAGACAAAAACGAGCCTGACCCTTTCGACTATGGTTCACAAGATGAAATGTATGAATTTCAGGATGCCGTTCTTATTCCCCGAGTTTATAACGCGCATATTCATGCGGAGTTCGGTGGACTGCTTAATCCGCTTGGAAACGAGGGTATGCCCTTTGACCAGTGGATTAAAATGGTCAATTCGTACCGTCGTTCCCAATGGTATAAACCAGAAAAAAATATAATTAACGTATTAAGACGGTTAGAGACAGAAACGAACAGTTTTTTCAATGTTTTATCTTTACGGCAGTTTAACAGCGATATAACAAGTAAATTCATGTTTCAATTTCTTGAATTGATCGGCTGGACAGACGAACTGGCGGAGAAAGCGTGTCTTTCTTGTCCCACGCATTATTTATTTCTCGGTCGCCCGGGTGGTTTTGCGCCTCATGCGCCCTATACGGTTTGCAAAAAGCTGTGGGAAAATACGGTGGAATTATCACGTAAGTTTAATGCTCCTGTTACCACTCATCTGGCAGAAACGCAGGAAGAGTTGGACTTTATGCGTACAGGAGCCGGACCGCTGGCAGATATGATGCGTCAGGCAGATCCCGCTTATAATCCCGCCGAGGTACTTTTAGGCAACTGTCCGATGGCGTATTTAGAGTTCATGACGCAGTTTCCTCAATGTATAATTGCACACGGTGGTTATTTATCGGATGAAGAAATCCGTTTTTTGGGCAAGCACAACGACAAATTCTCCGTTGTCTATTGTCCGGGAACGCACCGTTATTTTCATCGGAAGCCCTATCCGCTGGAAGCGATGAGAAAAGCCGACGTCAACCTTTGTATTGGTACCGATTCCCGTGCTTCCAATAAAAACGAAAGTTTATTCCGAGAGATAGAAGAGCCGTTAAAGTCGTTATCAGGACAAGAAAAATTGGAAATACTGTGCCTTAATCCCGTCAAGGCAATGGGAAGATTTCAACAAGCGGGAACTTTGTCGCGGGGAAAAGATTTGGCGTTTACGATGGTCCCCCTGCAATACTTTAAAGACCATTTCATGGCAGACGGTTCGATCAAATAAATTGCAAAATCGATCAAATAATCGCAACTTGAATCAAAAAAACAGTATGCGATTATTTGATTCAGGTTAAATCTCATGTCGTTCGCTGTTTGAGAAGTCCCCTGTTGAGATTACTGTCTATCTTATCTGTTATTTTATAACACCACGTTGACAATATGCAATAAACTGGTAAAATATAATTGCAATAACGAAAATTCCCGTTTTGAATTTTCCGATTTTTTTGAATTTGAGGTTTTATACTATGACTACTTGATTTTTTTGACGTCATTTTGATTTATCCCCAACAGAATAAAACAACACTTTTGATTGCCAAACAATGTCAATCCAATATATAGT